>NZ_JBNDHT010000095.1:0-26780 GCF_056755115.1 Rhizobium sp. SVR5-2C
CGGATGTACAGGCCGCCTTGGGCATCAGCCAAATCGAGCGATTGGACAAGTATGTGGATGCTCGGCAGACGCTCGCAAGACGGTATGACGATCTACTGGCAGAGCTGCCACTGCAGCTCCCATGGCAGCATCCTGATACGTATTCATCGTATCACCTTTATCCTGTGCGCGTGCGTTCTGCGCGGCAGGACGTATTTGGCCGCCTGCGGAAAGCGGGTATCGGGGTCAATGTCCACTATATTCCCGTGCATCTACAGCCCTACTACAAGCGGATGGGCTTTAAAGCAGGCGACTTCCCCGAAGCCGAGAAATATTATGCAGAGGCTATCACGTTGCCGCTTTATCCCGGCCTTGGAGTCGATGGGCAAGACATAGTGTTAGACAGCTTAAGAAAAGCGATCTTCGAATGAGACTCGCCATTATTCCGGCTCGAGGCGGAAGCAAGCGGATTCCCCGGAAAAATATCCGAACCTTCGCAGGAAAGCCGATCATTGCGTGGTCGATTGAAGCTGCGCAAAATAGCGGCTGTTTTGACAAGATCTTGGTGTCAACGGACGATCAGGAGATTGCAGATGTCGCGCGTGCTCACAATTGTGATGTTCCGTTCACTCGGCCTGCAGAACTCTCCGATGACCAAACAGGCACCACTCCGGTCGTAGCTCACGGGGTCGAATGGGCGCTCAAGAACAACATGCCTGCGACCGAAATTTGTTGCATCTATGCGACTGCGCCGTTTATCGAAGCCGCAGATCTTCGCCTTTGCCTAGACAGGCTGATTGAAGAAGGTTGCGATTACGTGTTTCCGGTGGCGCAATACGCGTTCCCCATACAACGTGCAGTCAAGATCACCTCGTCCGGCCGGGCCGCGATGTTTGATCCAACTCAGTTTGCAACCCGTTCCCAGGACCTTGAAGAAGCCTATCACGATGCAGGCCAGTTCTATTGGGGCCGACGCGACGCATGGCTTTCACGCAGGCCTATCTTCTCCGCGGATTCGGTTCCCGCCGTTATCCCCCGCTACCGCGTCCAGGATATTGATACAGAGGAGGATTGGCGATACGCAGAACTCATGTTTGAGGTTCTAGCCCGCCTTGTGGATCGTTCCTGACGGAAAAGTGAGACTTTAGATGCTAACCTACTGCATACGTTGCGTAATGCCTGACACCAAACCTGATCTCCACTTGGATTCGGAAGGCATATGCAATGCCTGCCGAAGCTACGAGCGGCGCAAGGAGGTGGATTGGAATGCGCGCCATCAGGACCTTCTGAAAGTCTTGGAAAAATACCGACGCACAGATGGCAGCAACTGGGATTGCATTGTTCCGGTGAGTGGCGGCAAGGATAGCACCTATCAGGTGATCCGAATCAAACAGCTAGGCCTCAATCCGCTTTGCGTAACATCAAGCACATGCGACCTGAGTGATATCGGGCGGAAGAACATCGAGAACCTCAAGCATCTCGGTGTTGACTGCGTTGAAGTTTCGCCCAACCCACTGGTGCGGGCCAAGCTGAACCGCATCGGGCTAACACAGGTCGGCGACATCGCCTGGCCTGAGCATGTCGGAATTTTCACGATCCCCGTTCGGGCCGCGGTTCAGTTTAACGTTCCGCTGATCATCTGGGGCGAGAATTCCCAGAATGAGTACGGCGGCCCTGCGGCCGATGCGGAGAACAATGTTCTCAATCGCCGGTGGCTTGAGGAGTTTGGCGGTTTGCTGGGCCTGCGTGTTTCGGACCTCGTCGGAATGGAGGGAATCGAAGCAAAGCATCTGATCAATTACACCTATCCCAGCGAAGAACAACTCGCCCGAACCGGCGTTACTGGTCTGTTTCTTGGTTATTACCTGCCGTGGGACGGGCTTTCTAACGCTTTGATCGCGCAGGCAAACGGGTTTACTAGTTACCATAAGACAGTTGAAGGTTCGATGGTTAACTACGAAAATTTGGACAACCATCAGCACGGCATCCACGACTACTTCAAGTTTCTAAAGTTCGGCTTTGGCCGAGCTACCGATCTGGCTTGTCTGCATATTCGCCGCGGTCGGCTTACACGTCAGGACGGCCTTGACGCCGTACGCCGGCTAGATGGACAATTCCCTTGGACGTATCTGGGCAAGTCGCTTGATGAAATTTTGCGACCGCTTGAAATGACGACGGATGAATTCATACGTCTCTGCGACAAGTTCACGAACAAGAAGATCTTCAAGCGCGATGCGAATGGCGCTCTTATCAAGGATCGGGATGGCACGCTGGCCAAACTGAACTACGACAATCCATGAAGGTAGGCGTCATCGACTATGGAGTGGGAAATCTGGGATCGGTGCTGCGATCTCTCGAAGAATTGCGCGCGGTTCCCGCCCTTATTGATTCCCCTGCCCTGATTCACCAAACCGACTGTCTCATCTTGCCTGGTGTTGGCAACTTCACCGAAGGAATGAAGCGGCTGAATGAGAGCCAATGGCCGGAAGCTCTTCATAAAAGCGTCGAGGCGGGTCGGCCTTTGTTCGGAATCTGCTTGGGCATGCAGTTGCTCGCGACCATGGGAACAGAGGGTGCCATCGATACTCCTTCGCAGCCGATGGCTGGGCTGGGCATGATAAAGGGCACCGTCAAGCGCTTGGATAAGCTTGGCTGCACCTTGCGCGTTCCGCACATGGGTTGGAACTCCATTCACATCAAAGACAGATCCTCTCCGTTGCTTGACGGCATTGTCGATGGAACTGATTTTTACTTCGTTCACAGCTATGCTTTCGTACCGGATTCCGATGACGAGCTCCTGGCAACGACCGACTATGGCGTGCCGGTAACTGCCGTTGTTGGCAAAGGTCACGTGTGGGGTGCCCAATTTCATCCTGAGAAGAGCTCGAGTGCGGGTCACAAAGTCCTGAAGAACTTCCTGGAGAGCGTAAAGTGCTGAAGGTCAGGGTCATTCCTACGCTTTTGTGGAAGCATTTTGGCTTGGTAAAAGGAAAAGGATTCGACAGCTGGCGCCGCGTCGGCCCGGTCCTGCCGGCAATCAAAGTTTACAATCAGCGCGAAGTGGATGAATTGATTCTGGTCGATATCGTGGCGCAAGAAACCGGCGATGAACCCGATTTTGAATCGATTAATGATTTCGGACAGGATTGCTTTGTACCGCTTACCGTTGGAGGGGGCATCAGGCAGATCGAATTTGTGCAGCGCC
Organism: Rhizobium sp. SVR5-2C; assembly: GCF_056755115.1. Lineage (NCBI taxonomy): Bacteria > Pseudomonadati > Pseudomonadota > Alphaproteobacteria > Hyphomicrobiales > Rhizobiaceae > Rhizobium > Rhizobium sp. SVR5-2C. The sequence continues at coordinate 3,185 of NZ_JBNDHT010000095.1, forward strand.
TCTTGCGATCCGGCGCCGACAAAATCAGCGTGAACTCTGCCGCCTACGAGAATCCTCAACTGCTAACGCAGATCGCACGGCGATATGGCGCTCAATGCGCCGTTGCAAGCGTTGACGTTCGAAAGGGTGATGGATCGAGCTGGCGATGCTTCAGCCACGCAGGCACACGAGACACAGGAAGGAACGTCGCAGAATGGGCTCGTGAACTCGAGGACCGTGGTGCGGGCGAATTGCTTATAACGTCGATCGAGAGAGATGGCACGATGACCGGCTATGACCTCGCTTTGATAGAAACTGTCGTCAATACCGTGAGCATTCCGGTTATCGCTTCGGGCGGCGCAGGAAGCTATCAAGATATGATCGACGCCGTAAATAAAGCAGGCGCCTCCGCGGTCGCGGCCGCAAGCATTTTTCATTTTACCGAGCAAACCCCCGCCGGTGCAAAAGCAGCCATGGCTGCGGCGGGCATACCGGTGCGACAATCTCTGGGGCTGGCAAGCTAAGATACACAATGAAGATCGCCATTCGTACCGATGCGTCTCTGGAAATCGGGACCGGTCATGTCATGCGCTGCCTGACATTGGCCGATCGGCTGCGGAAATCCGGGGCGGAGATTCGCTTTATTTGTCGTGAGTTAAGAGGAAACCTGATTGAGCAGATTCAGGCCCGCGGCTGTCGGGTGGACGTTCTATCTGCTGCTCCCGCTGGGGGACAATCCACTAAGCTTGGTGTACCCCATCACCAACCACTTCCAGATCATTTCGACTGGCTGGCAACAAGCCTAGAGGCTGATGCGGAGGAATGCCGCGAGCCAATTGCAGCCTTTCGCCCGAACTGGCTGATCGTGGACCATTACGCAGTCGACAGCCGTTGGGAACTTGCGATGCGGCCGTTTTGCGAACGGATCATGGTGATCGACGACCTGGCCGACCGTCGGCACGATTGCGACTTGCTACTGGATCAAAGCTTGGGCAGGCGTGCTGAAGATTACTTGGATTTGGTGCCAGAGCAATGTGAGCTGTTGTTGGGCCCGCGCTATGCGGTGCTGCGGGAGGAGTTCGCTCAGCTACGGCCATCAACTCTTGAACGGCGACTTGATACCCAGGTACAAAAACTGCTGATCGCGATGGGCGGCATCGACAAGGACAACGCCACTGGCAGAGTAATTTCAGCGCTTGAGACCTGTGCTTTGCCTGATGAGTTGAAGATAACGATTGTCATGGGTAGTCGCGCACCCTGGCTTCCCAGCGTTCGACAGGCTGCATCTCAACTAAAGTGGCAGACCGACATTCTGGTAGACACCGACGAAATGGCTGCGTTGATGAGCGGAAGCGATCTAGCGATCGGGGCAGCGGGAGCAACGTCCTGGGAGCGATGCTGTCTAGGCCTGCCGTCGGTTATTGTCGTGTTGGCCCAAAATCAGGAGTTCATCGCCCGCGGTTTGCAGCAAGCCGGCGCTGCCATAATGATTGATAGCGCAAGCGAGTTGGATGAGCTGCTTGCTCCGGCAATCAATCCTCTGATAGCCGACCCCGCCCGGCGCCTCAAGATGATTGCTGCTTGCACCGAAATCACGGATGGCAACGGCATTTCTACCGTGTTGAATATGCTGAAGCATTGAGATGGTACGTTCCGAACCTCATATGCGTCCAATGACGGAAGAAGACCTCGAAACGGTGCTGCAGTGGCGCAACAGCGCGCAGGTTCGCCAAGTCATGTACACGAGCCACGAGATAAGCCTCGATGAGCATCGGGCATGGTTTGCCCGAAAACAGGCCGATCCAAGTTGGCATTTATTGATTTTCGAGGACCAATCTCAGCCGTCGGGATATGTCAGCCTGTATGAGACAACGCTAGGGAAGGTTGCCGAGTGGGGCTTCTATGTGGCGCCGGGCATGCAAAAGGGAACCGGAACTCGCCTCGGTTTGGCGGCATTGGACTATGCATTTTTTGATCTGAGATTAGAGACTGTCCGGGGAGAAGCGTTGGCTTTTAACGAGGTTTCAATCCGCTTTCACGAAAAGATGGGCTTCCGGCGCGAAGACGAACTAAAGGAACGACAGGTGGACGATCAGGCCCACCGTGAAATCGTATGCTTTAGCATAAGCGCCGCGGAGTGGCGCGACGCAAGGAAAAGGGTGTGAAATGACCAAAGAACCGTCCATAACGATCGCGGGACGTCGCATTGCACGTGATACCGCACCCTATTTGATCGCGGAGTTATCGGCCAATCATAATGGCAAGCTGGAAACCGCGCTCGCCATCGTTGAAGAAGCCAAAAAGGCCGGCGCCGACGCGGTCAAACTCCAGACCTACACGGCAGATACCATTACACTGAAAGCCGATACCGAAGAATTTCAGATTCGTGGCGGCTTATGGGACGGCAAGAGTCTCTATCAGCTCTACGAAGAAGCACATATGCCGTGGGAATGGCACAGACCGCTCTTCGAACGCGCCAGAAATCTCGGCATTACCATCTTCAGCTCCCCTTTTGACAAAACCGCGGTGGATCTCCTCGAAGATCTGAATGCGCCTGCATACAAGATTGCTTCGTTTGAAGCAGTGGATCTCGGTCTTATCAAGTATGTCGCGGGCACCGGAAAGCCGATGATCATTTCCACTGGCATGGCAGACGGTGACGAAATTGCAGAAGCGGTCGCCGCGGCTCACGATGGCGGTTGCCGCGAGGTTGCCATTTTACATTGCGTAAGTGGCTATCCGGCCCCGCCGGAAGACTACAATCTGCTGACAATTCCTGACAAAATGAGGCGCTACGGCCTAGTTACCGGGTTGTCGGACCACACGCTCGACAACACCACAGCCATAGCGAGCATTGCCCTCGGTGCTCGAATAGTCGAAAAACACTTCACGCTCGACCGCAATGGCGGCGGGCCCGACGACAGCTTCTCCCTCGAACCGAAGGAGATGAAGGACCTTGCTGATGGGATCAAGGTGGCCTGGAACGCATTGGGCGGCATCGACTACGGCCGAAAATCCAGCGAGCAGGGCAACGTCAAGTTTCGGCGGTCCTTGTATTTCATCACAGACATGAAGGTCGGCGACATCGTCACTGAAGACAGTATAAGAAGCGTCCGTCCCGGCTTTGGGCTGCCTCCTAAATTCTATGAGCAGATTATAGGCCTGCCGCTCGTCAAGGACGCATCTGCAGCCACCCCTGTGACAGAAGCGCATTTTGCCCATTTAGCGCGAGGGTAGACGGATTATAACCGGCCTGCCGCTACGAAGTCAGAACCTGCCATCACGGAAGTAACGGACCCATGCACTGATGTGGGAAAGGGTATTGGTAAGGAGCTGCGGGCTTTTCCTGCCACCGGACGACGCTTTTGAGTGTTCAGACCCAATCGTTGACGTTATCGCCGAGATCATGCGTCGGTGATCGCGCGTAGATTGCTCGAATACGGAGGGATCAAGCTTTGCAAACGTTCTTAGCCATTCCTCGTCAACTCGGTAGGGCGTCCAGAAGACCTCGGACAATTCATCTACCGATACGGCTTGGGTAAGGCCCGATCGAACATAGCCGTAGTAATCCGCCTGAATTGGATCCATTTCAAAGCATTGATATACGGGAACGCCGCTATGCAATATTTCGGTGACCACAGATGAATTTCCCACAAGCGCAACGTGGGTATCCTCAGGAGCCGCCGCTGTCCGAATGGCTCCATCGAGAGCGGCCATGTCGTCAGCTGACAGCTTTGAGTTCGGGTGTAATTTTAGATAAACTTTTCCGACTGCTGGGTTACCCTTGAGCCGCTTAATAATATCGGCGAGTACAAGCACTTGAGCCAGAGTACTCGGATATATCACGACCCCCACGCCGGCGCCGAACTGCATTTGCAGCCGCTCCCGCGCAAATGGCTGCCGGTAGCGCGATAGGATAAAAACATCACCCGGAACTGGGCCAATTTCTTGATAAATATTGAGAGAAACCTCGTTTCGAAGAAGGCTGTATTCAAAATCCAGATCAGGAAATGCGGTCGTGACCTCCGCGTGCTGAATATACATTCGAGGCACGCCCGCGCCCTTCATCAGCATCGAAATAGCAATCTGCGTCGGATAGTGATCATTGGCGACCACCATTAGCCGGGGCCAGATTGCCCCAGGAGCATTGAAAGCCAGAAGATAACGCAGGAACTCTCTGGTATAGGTGACTTGTTGCTGAACAATAGCTGCAGTTATGCTTGTTCTCTCGTTATAGAATTGCTCCACGTCACGCATGAGAAGAGCCGCAGCAGCGACTCTCGCCTCGTTCCTCGGGCTTACAATAAACTGAGAGTAGTGGAACAAATTTTCTTGGAGTATTTTCAGACCAATGTCGGCACATTGCTGCTCTAAGAAAGCGAATTCGCGCAAATTATTCTTTGTAACGCCATAGCACAGCGCGCCAGAATATCGTGGCTTTATCGTGCGAAGAGAATCAGAAAGAAGCGATCTGCGATTTTCAGCGATAGCGAGAACACGCTTCTCAGCAATATCGAGGGACGTACTGTCGAAGGATCCCGCCCCTTTGATTGCTTTTCCTGCAATTAAATTGTTGGCGTAGTCGGCACTGCCATCAAGAATCTTGGTGAAGCGTGCGAAGCCGTCGCGGTGATAGCGAATTAAGCGGAGCAATTCGGACACTTGTTCCTCGCCAACATCAGTACTGCGATTACACCTCGACCAGCCCTGAGCGCTTCACCTGCCGGATCGTCAGCATGGTGCGGACTGTGTCCACATGCTCGTTCGCCGTCAGCACCTCGATGACGAAATCCTGGAAGCGGGTCAGGTTTTCGGCGACGCAGTGGAGCAGGAAGTCGCTGTCGCCGGAGACCATCCATGCCTGGCGCACGAGCGGCCAGTTCGAGGTGGCGGCGGCAAAGGCTTTGAGATTAGCTTCCGATTGATGCTTGAGGCCGACCATACAGAAGGCGACGAGGTCAAAGCCGAGCTTCGAGCTGTTCAGCATCGCATGGTAGCCCTCGATCACGCCGGCTTCCTCGAGCTTCCGCACACGGCGAAGGCAGGGCGGCGCCGAGATGCCGACGCGGTCGGCGAGCTCGACATTGGTCATGCGGCCGTCGGTCTGGAGCTCTCTCAGGATCTTTATATCGATGACGTCGAGTTCGGCGCGAACCACGCAGTATGCCTTTCTTTAATTCCTGCCGGCCAGCTTCTATATAAAGCGGCGGAATACGCAAGAATGTTTCGCCTACATGACGGAATCTTGCACAAGAGCATGCAATGCCTTGTTGGTAATGCACGGCTGCCCTTGAATAAAAGCACTGGACGTTCATAAATGACCAGGGATCGCGAAATGGCCTTATTCGCTCAGTAGCCGCCGCGTCCTGTCAGTCGAAAGGAAATCTCATGCCCCCCCGCCATACCAAGGTGCTCATCATCGGTTCCGGCCCTGCCGGCTATACGGCTGCCGTCTACGCCGCGCGCGCGATGCTGAAGCCGGTGCTGATTGCCGGGCTGGAGCAAGGCGGGCAGCTGATGATCACGACGGATGTCGAGAACTATCCGGGCTTTGCCGATCCGATCCAGGGTCCGTGGCTGATGGACCAGATGCTGCAGCAGGCCAAGCATGTCGGCGCCGAGATCGTCAACGACCTCGTCACCGAAGTCGAGCTGAACCAGCGGCCCTTCGTGGCACGCACCGACAGCGGCCAGGTGTGGACCGCCGATACGCTGATCATCGCGACGGGTGCCAAGGCGAAATGGCTGGGCATAGAGAGCGAGCAGCACTTCCAAGGCTTCGGCGTTTCGGCCTGCGCGACCTGCGACGGCTTCTTCTACCGCAACAAGGACGTGATCGTGGTCGGCGGCGGCAACAGCGCTGTCGAGGAAGCGCTTTATCTCTCCAACATCGCGAAGTCGGTGACCGTCGTGCATCGCCGCGACGGCTTCCGTGCCGAGAAGATCCTGCAGGAACGCCTGTTCTCGAAGGAAAACATCAAGGTTCTCTGGAATACCGAGGTCGCTGAAATCACCGGCACACCGGCTAAGCCGCCGATGCCACCATCCGTTTCCGGCGCCAAGCTGCGCGATACCCGCACCGGCGCCATCAGCGAAGTCGCCGTCGACGGTGTCTTCGTGGCGATCGGTCATGCGCCGGCGACGGAACTTTTCAAGGGCAAGCTCAAGCTCAAGGACAACGGCTATCTCTGGACCGCTCCGGATTCGACGGCAACCAACGTGGAGGGGGTCTATGCCGCGGGCGACGTGACGGACGATACCTTCCGGCAGGCCGTGACTGCAGCCGGCTTGGGCTGCATGGCCGCTCTGGAAGCCGAACGATATCTGACGGGCCACATGCCCGTCGCCGTGGCTGCGGAGTGACACAGGCTATGCGGGGTGGGGGGATGCCATTGGATTGGGACAAGCTGCGTATCTTTCACGCAGCTGCAGAGGCCGGATCGTTCACGCATGCGGCCGATAAACTGCATCTGTCCCAATCCGCCATCAGCCGTCAGGTCAGTGCACTGGAGCAGGACGTCGGCACCAAGCTTTTCCATCGGCATGCCCGCGGGCTGATTCTCACAGAACAGGGCGAGCTGCTCTATCGCACGGCCCACGACGTGCTCCTGAAGCTCGAAACGGTGAAGATGCAGCTCACCGAGACGACGGAAACGCCGTCGGGCAAGCTCAGGGTCACGACGACCGTCGGGCTTGGCCAGGGCTGGCTCACCGACAAGATCCAGGAGTTCATGCAACTCTATCCGGACGTGCAGATCCAGCTCATCCTCGACAACGAGGAACTGGACGTGAACATGCGCCATGCGGACTGTGCGATTCGCCTTCGCCAGCCGCAGCAGTCCGACCTCATCCAGCGCAAGCTCTTCACCGTACACATGCACGTCTATGCCGCGCCTTCCTACATCAACCGGCATGGCGAACCGCAGACGGTCGAGGATCTGGACAACCACCGGATCATCACCTTCGGCGAACCGGCACCCAGCTACCTGCTTGACGTCAACTGGCTGGAGGTTGCCGGACGCTCCTCGGACAACAAGCGAATTCCGCATCTGCAGATCAACAGCCAGACGTCGATCAAGCGCGCCTGCCTGCTCGGCATCGGCGTCGCATGCATGCCGGATTACATCGTCGGTCGCGACCCGGGCCTGATTCAGCTTCCGATCAATGCGGATGTGCCCTCGTTCGATACCTATTTCTGCTATCCGGACGAGATCAAGAACGCCGCGAAACTCAAGGCTTTCCGGGATTTCATCGTCAGCAAGGCGAGAAACTGGAGCTTCTGACAGAGACTATGCGCGCAGCGCATGACTGGCATGCACAAAAGAGGGTTGCCGTCTGCTCATTTAAACACCATATCGCACATAGCTGATGCAGACGGTGGCTTTTCCTCCCAGTTCCACCGCATTAGCTGTTCCCCTCTGGAGGTTTTTGACCTTCATACCTATAAGGGCCCCGATCTTTCGGCGGCCCTCTTTTTTTGCCTATATTTCGCTGCGTTGCAGCATATTTTGTGCAGCGCATAGCAGGCATGCACAAAAATGCATTGAAAGCTGCCCAATAAACCACCATATCGCATGTAGCTGATGCACTTTGGTGGCTTCTCTCCCAGTGCCACCGCATTAGCTGTTCCCCTCTGGAGGTTTTTGACCTTCACACCTTAAAGGGCCCCGATTTTTCGGCGGCCCTCTTTTTTTGCTTAAAATTTAATCACAGCGTCAAATCATTCCAGCTCACACCCTCGTGACTTGCATATCGAAAATCGCCGATCCATATATCGATAAATTTCGATTTATAGATCGGCCCCAGGCGATGGACAAAGACGAGATCCTCAAGGCGCTTTCGCATCCGGCGCGGATGGAAATTCTGAATTGGCTGAAGAACCCAGAGAAGCATTTTGCGTCGCAGGAGCATCCTCTTGAGATGGGCGTCTGCGCCAGCCAGTTCGAACGCTGTGGCCTGTCGCAGTCGACCGTCTCCTCGCATCTCGGCGTCTTGCATCGCGCCGGCCTCGTCACCACCCGCCGTGTCGGCCAGTGGATATTCTACAAGCGAAACGAAGAAACCATTGCCGCTTTCCTGAAGCAGCTCTCCCAGGATCTTTAATCATGCCCCTCGCCCTTCTTGTTCTCGCCTTGAGCTCTTTTGCGATAGGCACGACGGAATTCGTCATTATGGGCCTGCTGCCGGAAGTGGCCGCAGATCTCTCCGTCACCATTCCGCAGGCTGGGTGGCTCGTCACCGGCTATGCGCTGGCTGTTGCGATCGGCGCGCCGGTCATGGCGGTCTTTACGGCCAAGCTGAAGCGCCGCACCGCGCTGATTGCGCTCATGGCCTTCTTCATCGCCGGCAACCTGCTCTGCGCCATTGCGCCGAATTACCAGGTTCTCATGATTGCCCGCGTCGTCACCGCGCTTTGCCATGGGGCTTTCTTCGGCATCGGTTCCGTCGTCGCGGCAGGCCTGGTAAGCGAAGATCGCAAGGCCCGCGCCGTCGCGCTGATGTTCACCGGCCTGACGCTCGCAAACGTCCTCGGCGTGCCGCTCGGCACGGCGATCGGCCAGGCCTACGGCTGGCGCTCGACATTCGCCGTCGTCACCGTCATCGGCATCGTTACCATACTCGGCCTGATTGCCATTCTTCCGAAAGACAAGGAGGAGGCTCAAAGCAGCCTCGTTGCTGAAATCTCGGCGCTGCGCAACGGTCGCCTCTGGCTCGCGCTGTCGACGACGGTCTTCTTTTCGGCCTCGATGTTTGCGCTCTTCACCTATATCGCGCCGCTGCTGAGAGACGTCACCGGCCTCTCTCCCGAAGGCGTCACCTGGACGCTGTTCCTGATCGGTGTCGGCCTGACCGTCGGCAATCTAGTCGGCGGCAAGCTCGCCGACTGGAACCTCGGAACGACGCTTGCGGGTGTTTTCGCCCTCATCGCGCTCACATCAATCGCCTTCAGCTATACGAGCCGCTTCTTCGTTCCGGCTGAAATCACGCTGCTCGTCTGGGCGATCGCCACCTTCGCGGCAGTCCCTGCCCTGCAGGTCGGCGTCGTCGGCTTCGGCAAGGATGCGCCGAACCTCGTCTCGACCATCAATATCGGCGCCTTCAACACCGGCAACGCACTCGGTGCCTGGGCCGGCGGCATGGTTCTCGAGACCGGCTTCGAAATGACCCGCGTTCCGCTTGCGGCTGCCTTGATGGCCCTGATCGGCCTTGGCGCGACCGCGCTCACCTATCTCTCTGCCAGGGGTAGAACAGCCCCCGCCCCCGCAGAGTGACCTCCCGCAAAAGCAAGAAAGGACTTTCATGACCAAGCTTTTCGAACCCACGCAGGTTGGCGACATTGCCGTCAAAAACCGGATCGTCATGGCACCGCTGACGCGTAACCGCTCGCCGGGCGCGGTCCCGAACGACCTGAACGTCGAATATTACCGCCAGCGCACAACGGCCGGCCTCATCATCACCGAGGCAACGGCGATCACGCATCAGGCTCAGGGTTATGCAGACGTTCCCGGCCTCTATAAGAAAGAAGCACTCGACGGCTGGAAGCGCGTGACGGACGCCGTTCACGCCGCGGGCGGCAAGATCGTCGTGCAGATGTGGCACGTCGGCCGCATCTCGCACACCACGCTGCAGCCGAACGACGGCAAGCCGGTCTCCTCGACCAATCGCGTCGCCAAGGCCAAGACTTATCTCGTCAATGCCGATGGCACCGGCACGTTTGTCGACACTTCCGAGCCGCGTGCCCTCCAAACCTCGGAAATCCCGGGCATCGTCGAGGATTATCGCAAGGCGGCGCGCGCCGCGATTGACGCCGGCTTCGATGGTGTCGAAATCCATGGCGCAAACGGCTACCTGCTCGACCAGTTCATGCGCGATGGCGTCAACGACCGCAGCGACCAGTATGGCGGCTCGATCGAAAACCGCGCCCGCTTCACCTTCGAAGTGGTTGACGCGGTGACCAAGGAGATCGGTGCCGGCCGTACCGCAATCCGCATCTCACCGGTCACGCCTGCGGGCGAAAGCTACGATTCCAACCCGCAGGCGCTGTTCACCCACGTGGTCGAAGGCCTGGCAAAATACGACCTCGCCTACATCCATGTCGTCGAAGGCCAGACCGGCGGCGAGCGCGACTTCAAGCAGGGCGCAAACCCCGCCTTCGACTATAAGGCGCTGTGCCAGGCCTATGAGAAGGCCGGCGGCAAGGCGAACTGGATGGTCAACAACGGCTACGACCGCGGCATGGCGATCGACGCCGTCGAGAGCGGCCGCGCCGACCTCGTCGCCTTCGGCAAGCCGTTCATCGCCAATCCGGATCTGGTGGAACGCCTGGAGAAGAACCTGCCGCTGAACACGCCGGAACAGGCCACCTTCTACGGCGGCGGGCCAAAGGGTTACATCGATTATCCGCTGGTCGAAAAGGCCGCCTGACATTCGGGCACGATACGAAATCCCGCCGAAAGGCGGGATTTCTTTTTCGGCCGATACCCGTAGGATGCGGCCATGTTCGAATCCTATCTCGGCCGCTGGTCGCTGACGCCGGACGGCGAGCCGATCATCACCCATTCAAGCCGCCTCCTGCCCGTGCTTTGGAACGGCAAGCCAGCAATGCTTAAACTGTCCCGCGACGGGGCCGAAAGAGCCGGCGGCGCGCTGATGCACTGGTGGGACGGCGACGGTGCGGCCAAGGTCTATGCCCATGATGAAGAGGCGGTCCTGCTTGAGCGGGCGACCGGTGGCCGTTCCCTGCTGAAGATGGCGATGGATGGCGAAGACGATGAAGCAAGCCGCATCATCTGCCACACCGTCGAAAGGCTGCATGCGCCGCGCAAGAAGCCCCTGCCGGACCTCATTCCGCTCCGCCGCTGGTTCCGGGAACTGGAGCCTGCCGCGAAAGCCTATGGCGGCACGCTTGCCGAATGCAGCGTGATTGCCGAGGAATTGCTTTCAGATCCGCGTGATCCGGTCGTCCTGCATGGTGATATTCACCACAGCAACATCCTTGACTTCGAAGAGGACGGATGGCTTGCGATCGACCCGAAGGGCCTTTTCGGCGAACGCGGCTTTGACTATGCCAACATCTTCGCCAACGAAGACCTTCCGGCAATCAGCGCGCCGGGCCGGCTGCAGCGTCAACTGCAGATCGTCTGCGCCGAAACCGCCATGGAACCAAGACGCCTGCTGAAATGGATCGCCGCCTATTCCGGGCTGTCGGCGGCCTGGTTCCTGGGCGACGATATGTCCACCCGGGCCGAAAGCCCCCTCGCCGTGGCTCGCATCGCACTCGCGGAATTGCAGCAAGCCTAGCGCGTTCCTTCGATTTGCGCGGATAACGCTTTCGCCGGCTTGCCCCGCAGCTCGGGCAGACAGCCGAGCGAGATCAGTGACGTGCGAACCGCTTCATCGATCGGCGTCTGCGGCTCGTAGCCGAGTTCGGCGACCAAGCGGTCGTTGGCCATGCGCAGCGGTTCCCTCCACAGATAGCGCATCTCATTCACCTCCCGCATGAGGCGAACGAAGGGCGCTGCCAGCGGCACGATCCACCAGGGAAAGGCACTCACCTTGACGGTGCCGCCCACGACGCGCCGCACCGCTTCGACCATCTGCTTGCCGTCGTGATCCCAGAAGCCGTCCATGTGGTAGGCGGCAAAGCGCGGCAGGCGATCGGCACGCTCGACGAGTTGCGCCATCGTCTCGGCCACGTCCGGCAGATAGGCCCACTGGTGTCCGACGCCATGCGGCGAAGGATTCTTGATGGCTGTCACGGGCTTTCCGGGCGTGACTATCTGCGAGAACCAACTGTTCGTGGTCGCGCCGGGCCCGAAGTAATCGCCCGCGCGAACGATGATCACACCCACTCCTTGTTCGGAAGCCGCTTTCAGCCGTCGCTCCATCTCGACGCGGATCGCGCCTTTCTTGGTGAGCGGATGCTGCGGGCTGTTCTCCCGCAGAACCGGAAAGGCGTCCGGGCCAAAATTGTAAACCGTACCCGGCAGGAGGATACGCGCACCCGCCGTACGGGCAGCCGCGATGGTATTGTCGATCATCGGCAGAACGAGCTTTTCCCAATCGCGATAACCCGGCGGGTTGACCGCATGCACGATGAGGTCCACGCCTTGCGCCGCACCTGCAACGTCGACGGCGTTCATCGCATCGCCCTGCACCCATTCGAAGCTGCGACGCGCCTTCACGGCGCTGGCGGTATTTCGATTGAGCGCTCTCACATGCCAGCCGCGGGCGGCGAGCTTGTCCGCAACGGAGCCGCCGATCCCGCCGGTGGCACCAAGCATCAGCACTGTCTTCCTTGCATCGTTCTGTTCGGACATTCGTGATCTCCATCTGCTGTTGCAAGAGATCTATCCGGACAGCCACCTAAACAAAATTGACGAAATTTGTGCACCTGATATACGGAAATTTATGAACGACGAGCCAAGCTGGGATTTCTACCGGACGTTCCTGACCGTGCTGCGGCTCGGATCGCTTTCGGCCGCCGCGCGCGAACTGGGTCTGACGCAGCCGACCATCGGCCGTCATATCGATGCTCTGGAGCAAGCCATCGACGCGCAGCTTTTCACCCGTTCGCCGAACGGCCTGTTGCCGACCGATGCGGCCATCACCCTTGAACCCTATGCGAAGACGATGGCTGCCGCGTCGAGCGCACTGCTGCGTGCGGCATCGGACCAGCGCGACACGGTGGCAGGCACGGTTCGCATCAGCGCCAGCGAAGTCGTTGCCGTCGAGGTTCTACCGCTGATCCTCGCCTCTCTGCAGGAGAAGTATCCCGACCTCGAGATAGAGCTTTCCGCTTCGGATGCCATTGAGGACCTGCTGAACCGCGAAGCCGACATCGCCGTGCGGATGGCAGAGCCCACACAGGATGCTCTGGTCGTCCGACATATCGGCGACATACCGCTCGCGTGCTACGCCCATCGGCGCTATCTGGAACGCTATGGCACGCCGCACAGCTTTGACGATCTGAAAACTCACCGCCTGATCGGCTTCGACCGTCAAACCGCCTATGTCCGGACGCTGATGAAGCGTTTTCCGATCGCTGAAAGCATCGAATTTTCCTTCCGGGCGGACAGCAATCTGGCGCAACTCGCCGCCCTTCGCGCCGGCATCGGCATCGGCCTCTGCCAGACAGGGCTCGCTGACCAACATCCAGATCTGATCCGCATCTTGCCCAGCGTTCTTGACATGCATCTCGGCGCATGGGTCGCCATGCACGAGAATCTGAAGACGTCGCCGCGATGCCGGGTCGCCTTCGACGCACTTGTCGGGGGGCTGCAGGCGTATCTGAAGAGAACTATCGGCAATAAGCCGCCGCTATGAAGCAGGCCACTACACCGGAATGCGGTCGCAGCACCTTAGGCGAGATCGCGGAGCGGAGGCTTTGAGATATTGCAGCTCAGGCGCCGGGAGAAGCATCGGCGGAACTGCCACCCTTCCACCTGCTATCGACGACTTCAGTCTCCGGACGATCGCCGCCTTCGGCATATTCCTCGTGCCACTTGCCTTTGTCGTCCTGCCAGCTGATCTCGGCGGAATCGCCGCCGACCTGCTGTTCGGCCGCGACGATGCGGGCCGCCTCCAGCGCTTCGGCATGCGATGGGAATGCTTCGGAATAGACCTCTCCCAGCCGGTAAGCCCAGCCACCGTCGTGGGGAACGACCTCGTAAACCACCTTAATCATGCGCCTCTCCTTTTTTGCCTAACGGTCCTTATCAAGGAACAGCCAGATGCGTCCGGACTGCATCCGGTGCCATCGCGGCGGCAAGGCGAGAAACTGGGCGCGCCGCGATTATTCCGGCTGACCAATGCAGTCAGTATTCCATTAAACGCCCCAGACTGCAAATTAGCCCCGAAGCATATTCGCTTGATCCGGAAAATCATCGACTTAGATCTTGCACTGGATCATAGCAGGAGCCGGAACCTTGAGGATTGCATCACGCCTTCAAGACGAGAAGTTCCTGCTTGCGGGGCTTGCCGTCGCTTTCGCTGCATACCCACTCGAGCACGTGATCACGGAGATGGGCCGCGGCATCACACTAGTCGCCGCGGCGGCTCTGGTCGGCATGATCGTGCTTGCCTCGATGCGCGTTGCCCATCACGCCGAAATCCTCGCCATGAAGGTTGGGGATCCCTACGGCACGATGATCCTCACGCTGTCGGCCGTGGCCGTCGAAGTGATCATCCTCGCCATCATGATGAGCGGCGAGGGTTCGCCGACGCTCGTGCGCGACACGATCTATTCGGCCCTGATGCTCGATATCAACGGCATCCTCGGCCTCGCGGCACTGCTCGGGGGCCTGAAGCATGGGGAGCAGCCCTATAACGATAATTCCGGGAAAACCTACGGCGTCATGATCCTGACCGCCATGGGCATTTCCATGATCGTTCCGGAATTCGTACCAGCCGGCAAGTGGCACTATTATTCTGCCTTCACGATCTTCGCCATGATCGCGCTGTACGGCCTCTTCCTGCGCATGCAGGTCGGCCAGCACAGCTATTTCTTCAGCTACAGCTACCCGCGTGCGGACCGAAGAAAGGAGAATCCCGATGAATACCATGCGGAGGAGACCACCTCCGTATCGATTGCCGCCATCCTGGCCGGCGTCATCATCATCGGGGCGCTCGCCGAATTCATGTCGGCCTTCATGACGGAGGGGCTGCGGGATACCGGTGCCCCGGTCGCCATCACCGCCATTGTCGTTGCTGCGATTTCAGCCGCCCCGGAAATCCTGACGGCGTTGCGGGCGGCCCTGCGAAACCGCATACAGGCAACCGTCAACATCGCCATGGGCGCTTCACTATCGACCGTCATCCTGACAGTGCCGGTGATGGAATCGATTGCGCTTTATACCGGCCAACCCTTCATCATGGCGATGACGCCCGTGCAGACCGTCATGGTGATGATCACCCTCATCGCGGCGGCCATCAACCTCAACGACGGCGAAACCAACGCCATCGAAGGCATGACCCATTTCATTCTGTTCGCGACATTCCTGATGTTGTCGGCGCTAGGGCTTTGAAGCTGGAGCCGGGGCAAAAGCAGATCAAAATTTCAACGCCAGCGGGTGGTCCGTCAGCGCCCGGTCGATCGTCACAAGCTGCAGGCCTTCGACCTGGCATTGGGCGAGCAGAAGGCGGTCGAAAGGGTCGCGGGTGTCAGGCTCCGGCTCGGCCGCGGTTATGACGTGGCTGACATCAATCCCGAGGAGCGCCAATCCTATTTCCTGAAGTGATTGCGCCATATCTTCGAGGGGCATTCCGGGATCGAGCTTGCCCAGCCTTGCCTTGATCGCCGTTTCCCATAGACTCGCAACACTGACAAAGCCGACTGTTTTTGGATCGCTTAATAGGGCTGCGACATCGGGAAACCGCTGCCCGACATCCTTCCGCAGGATCGCAAGGACAATGTGCGTGTCGAGCAGCAGCCTCATGGCTCAGGCAGAGGCCTGAGGAGAAAATCCTCCGGTAGAGGATCATCGAAATCATCAGCTATGAAGGGCACGGGATTGGTAATGCCCCTTGACCGGAGGTAAGCTTGGCCAGCCTCCAAATTCAAACCACCGCGCGGCTTGTGCGGGACGAGATCGAAGACTGGGCGGCCGTTGCGCGTCACGACGATCGTCTCACCGTCCTCGACCTCACGGGCGAGTTCGGTCAGCCTGTTCTTGGCATCGCGGATGGACACGGTCTTCATGCTGCAAATGTAGCCACTTGTGGCCACATTGTC
Organism: Rhizobium sp. SVR5-2C; assembly: GCF_056755115.1. NCBI lineage: Bacteria > Pseudomonadati > Pseudomonadota > Alphaproteobacteria > Hyphomicrobiales > Rhizobiaceae > Rhizobium > Rhizobium sp. SVR5-2C. The sequence continues at coordinate 18,897 of NZ_JBNDHT010000095.1, forward strand.
AATTCCGGCAGCAAAAAGCCCGCCGTTTCCGGCGGGCTTCGATCGATGCCGGCTCTGCTGCCGTTATTTACTTGCAGGCGCCGCAGAAGCGCTGGATGCGGCGGCAGGCTTCTTCCAGGAGGTCTTCCGAGGTCGCGTAGGAAATGCGGAAGTTCGGACCGAGGCCGAAGGCCGAGCCGTGGACGACGGCGACGCCCTCGGATTCAAGGAGTTCGGTGACGAAATCCTCGTCGGTCTCGATGACCTTGCCGGACGGCGCGGTCTTGCCGATGAGGCCCTTGCACGACGGATAGACGTAGAAGGCGCCTTCCGGAACAGGGCAGGAAATGCCCTTGGCCTGGTTCAGCATGGAGACGACGAGATCGCGGCGGCCTTCGAAGATCTTCTTGTTCGCCGGAATGAAGTCCTGTGGCCCGTTCAAGGCCTCGACGGCGGCCCATTGCGCGATCGAGGTCGTGCCCGAGGTCTGCTGGCCCTGGATCATGTCCATCGCCTTGATCAACTGCAGCGGGCCGGCGCCGTAGCCGATGCGCCAGCCGGTCATGGCATAGGCCTTGGAGACGCCGTTCATCGTCAGCGTACGGTCGTAGAGGCTGGGCTCGACCTCCACCGGTGTCGCGAACTTGAAGTCACCATAGGTCAGGTGCTCGTACATATCGTCGGTCAGCACCCAGACATGCGGATGCTTGACGAGCACGTCGGTCAGCGCCTTCAGCTCGTCGTGCGTATAGGCAGCGCCCGACGGGTTGGATGGCGAGTTGAACATGAACCACTTGGTCTTCGGCGTGATCGCCTTTTCGAGGTCGGCCGGCTGGAGCTTGAAGTTGTTCTCCTGCGTCGTCGCAACGAAAACCGGCGTGCCGCCACAAAGGGCGACGATCTCAGGATAGGATACCCAGTAAGGCGTCGGGATAACCACTTCGTCGCCGGCATTCAGCGTCGCCATGAAGGCGTTGAAGAGAATGTGCTTGCCGCCGGTGCCGACAATCGTCTGCTCCCAGGTATAGTCGAGATTGTTCTCACGCTTGAACTTCGCGGCGATCGCCTTGCGCAGTTCCGGGATGCCGGAGATCGGCGTGTACTTGGTTTCGCCGCGGCGAATCGCGTCGATCGCCGCTTCCTTGATATTGTCGGGCGTGTCGAAATCCGGTTCGCCGGCGCCGAGCCCGATGACATCGCGCCCTTTGGCTTTCAGCTCGCGCGCTTTCTGAGCGACGGCGATGGTGGCTGAAGGCTTCACACGGGAAAGAGCATCGGCAAGAAAGGCCATGATAGCGGTCCTATACGGTTGAAAGGGGCAGAAGGCCGGGACAGGATTTCTGCGCTAAGCTCTATGTCCAATGAATGAGGGCATTTCAAGCGCAAAGGCGTAATGGGGCCAATGATTCTTATTGATCAATTGACGCATCCTGCAGCCATCGCTTGCTCCATCTTGCACTTGACTTGAACCAAGCTCTCAGGACATCCGTATTTACTGCTTTGGAATCATGGCCTTCGCCCGTTTCATCTCTGCCCTGAATAAGCCGCAACAAATGACGGGGCGTGCCGCAATTTGGTCGCGAGCCCGCCGGGATCGAAGCCTCATCTTCGGCCATTCGAAAATCGGTTTATTGAGAGTATGCCAATGTTTATGGGCGATGAGTTGGCGACGGCGCGGCTTCGCGACGCTCGCATTTCAATTTCTTTCCTGATTGCGATCACGAGCTTTGCCGCCCTGGTGGTCATCATTGTCGGACTGCTTTCCACGGCCCGGGCTGCCGAGGAGACACCGCAACCGCAGACGATCGAGCAGCTAACGAATTCCAGCGCCGCGCCAGTAGCCGCCCCGCTGGTCAGCAGCAGCGCCGCTCCAGCGACGCGGCCGCACATGGCGAAAGAAGCCGACGAGCAGATCATGAGCGGCCTGACAATGCTGCTACTTGCGCTGACGGGTGCAAGCGCACTTGCGATATGGCGCAGACGGGTCAAGGGTCTAGTGACAGCGAGGGCAAGGTAATGCCGCCAAGGCCTCGCGGCGAAAGCCGGAATGAAGAAGGCGACGAGTTCGAACCGCTGCCGACCTACCTGGAATTGGCCATGGCAATGGCTGCGGCGACGGCCTACGACACGCCGGAACCACCCCGGAAAGGTTCCTTTTTCGCAACACTTTCGACAGTCGAGAGAATGATTGCCGTCGGGATCGCCGGGCTTGCCTTTTGTGGCATCGCGCTCGTGGCCAACGGTTTCTACATCAAGGGAAAGGCAGAACTCTCGCAAATGCTGTTGCAGCGCGCCTTTACTGCCGAGCTGCACGGCGAGAATGCGAAGCCATGGCCCTGGGCGGACTTCACTACCGTCGCGGAAGTCAGATCGCCGCGCCTCGGCGAGAAGACGATCGTGCTATCAGGCGCTTCCGGAGAGGCTTCCGCCTTCGGCCCTGCCTGGCTCGGTGACACGCCACAGCTTGGCGAGGAAGGCACCTCCGTGATCGCCGGCTCGAGCGGCACGCATTTGCGCTGGCTGAAGAATGTGAAGCCCGGCGACGACATCGTGATCACCCGCCGTGACGGCACGATGCTGACCTTCAAGGCCGATGAAAGCCGGAAAGTGCGATGCGATGAAATCGCCACGGATGCCACACCCGGTGACCGGCGTCTGCTGCTGACCACGTGCCCGCCTTCCGCTACGGCAGAGTCGGTGCGCTATGCCGTTGAGGCGGAACTGGTGGACACCACATCAACCGGTAGCACTCCACCGCAAAACACAAAGCCGTTATCCGCGCCTCAATAAGGTTGAAGCACCCTCCCGTTGCTCCACGTTGAAAACGAATGGAAGCGAGGGGGAACGACATGACTATCTCCAGGACATTGGCGGCATCGCTGATCAGCGGCGCTGCTTTCCTCCCACCCGCCTTCGCCTCGGCGGCGGACAGGGTCGAGACCAAGGAGTTTGCAGTCAGCGTCGAAAATCTCGCGGAGGGCCTCGAGCATCCCTGGGCTGTCGAAGTCATGCCGGACGGCGCCTATCTGGTGACGGAGCGGCCCGGGCATATGCGGATCGTCAAGGACGGCAAGCTTTCGCAGCCGATCGCCGGCGTGCCGAAGGTCAGCGCCCGCGGCCAGGGCGGCTTGCTGGACGTGGCCCTTGCTCCGGACTTCGCGACGAGCCGTACACTCTATTTCACGGCGTCGATCGGCGATCAAAGCGGCACGGGCACCGCAGCGTTCAGCGCCACGCTTGCCGCCGACGGCATGAAGCTTGAGAACGTGAAGCGTATTTTCACGATGGCGCAGCTAACCAACAGCGGCATGCATTATGGTTCACGCATCGCGATCGCCCCGGACGGCAGCCTCTTCATCAGCGTCGGCGATCGTGGCAGTCGCGATCGCTCACAGAACTGGAAGGACAATGCAGGTTCGATCGTGCATCTCAATCCAGATGGCAGTATCCCTGCAGATAACCCGTTCAGGACGGATGGAAAGGCGCTCCCGGCAATCTGGACGAAAGGCCACCGCAACCCGCAGGGCATCACGTTCGACAAGGCCTCAGGCAAGCTCTACACCGTCGAGCACGGCGCCCGCGGCGGCGATGAGATCAACCTGATCGAGCCGGGCAAGAACTATGGATGGCCGATCATCACCTATGGCCGTGACTATTCCGGCGCCGAGATCGGTGAAGGCACGGCCAAGGAAGGACTGGAGCAGCCGTTGCATTATTGGGATCCGTCCATTGCGCCCGGCGCCATCGCCGTCTATCGCGGCAAGATGTTTCCCGAATGGGATGGCGACTTTCTGGTCGCTGCCCTTAAATTTCAGTTGCTGTCCCGGATGCAGCGCGATGAGGGAGATGCCATCGCCACGGAAGAACGGATGTTTGAAAATGTCTACGGGCGCATCCGGGATATTGTCGTCGCGCCTGATGGTGCACTGTTGATGGTGACGGACGAGGACGACGGTGCGCTGCTGCGCGTCTCGCGCGCCGACGGCCAGGACGGCTAGCTGCCGCGCAAACAGCCGCTGTTGATTTCGTCGACATCCGAAACCGCCCTCCTTCGCCCTTGCCGTAGGGAAGTTCAGCTGATAACCGTCCACCGATACACCCTGCCCCACATCATCAAGGACTGACATGACGCGCCTCCAGGCGAACCTCCTTCTGTTGCTCGCTGCCGCCATCTGGGGCGGTGGCTTCGTCGCGCAATCGACGGCGATGAAGGCGATCGGCCCGTTCTGGTTCATCGGTTTGCGCTTTGCGGTCGCAACGGTCGCTATCTTGCCCTTCGTGCTCCTTGAAGCGCGCAAGGCCAGGATCAAGACGACAAGCCGTCATATGGGCCTCTATATTCTGATCGGACTAGCGCTTTTCGGCGGCGCCTCGACCCAGCAGATCGGCCTACAGACGACGACCGTGACAAATTCCAGCTTCATCACAGGGCTCTATGTCGTCTTCGTGCCGCTGATCGCGGTTGCCTTCCTGCGCCGCCCTCCCCACTGGATCATCTGGCCGGCGGCTGCCATGGCAGTGACCGGGATTTACATGCTTTCCGGCGGGCATCTTTCGGCACTCACACGGGGCGACGGCCTCACGGTCGTCTGCGCCGCCTTCTGGGCGATCCAGATAACGCTGGCTGGGACCACGGTTTCGCAGACGGGACGGCCGCTCGCACTTTCGGTGATGCAATTCGCAGTGACCGCGATCTGCGCGCTCGTCGTGGCGGTAATGGTCGAGCCGATCAGCATGGAAGCGATCATGGCCGCCGCGCCCGAAATTCTCTATGTCGGCATCTTCTCTTCCGGCGTCGCTTTCGTATTGCAGGTGATCGGCCAGCGCTACACGACACCATCGCAGGCGGCGATATTCCTGTCCTCCGAGGCTCTCTTCGGCTCAGCCCTCGGCGCGCTGCTTCTCGGAGAAACAATGCCTCCGCTCGGCTATGCAGGTTGTGCGCTGATGTTTACCGCTATGCTGGCAGTGGAAGTCGTGCCGGAACTTGGCAAGCGGCGCAGCGAGCCCGCCTGAAGCTCTTCCCACTCGCGGACTCGCGAGCAAATTGAAAAAAAATTCCATACTCTCGATAACGCGCTATCGTTGTACGTTTGGGAAAATGTGCTCACAATTTGTATCGCAGGCAATTTAAAACGGTGATCGCGCCTACACCCGGAGCGAAATTTTGCGTTTTGGCGCAAATAGGATAGCCGGGCGAAGTGTGTTTCCAGCAACAGGTTAAAAAACTTTTGCTTGCCAATTCCTTTTAATCGCAGCAATCTCACGGTGTTCGGGCATTTTGCGAGCGTGGGAAGTCCTTAAGAATGTGCGCGCCGGAGACGCTAATATTCCGGTCAGCCAGTCTCGCCAAGGTGGGGAATAATCCCGTCATGAGACAGGTCGAGGTAGAGGGGACCTTTTTCTCGAAAGTCAAGAATTGCCTGCCGACGTTCCGCAAGGAACATAGTTGATGCTGCCCGTGTGGATGGCGGGCAGAGAGAAAAGGACCTGACGCATGGCCGAGACTGGCACTGTTAAATTCTTCAATACGGACAAGGGATTCGGCTTCATCAAGCCGGATAAGGGCGGCGCCGACATCTTTGTTCACATTTCCGCCGTTCAGGCTTCCGGCCTCGCCGGCCTGACGGAAAACCAGAAGGTTAGCTTCGACACGGAGCCGGATCGCCGGGGCAAGGGCCCCAAAGCCGTCAATCTGCAGATTGACGGCTGACCCTCTTCAAGGCTGTCATTCGAGTTGAGGCCCGGCAGCAATGCCGGGTTTTGTCATTCAGCCTTCGTTCAGATGGCCGTCCCTATTTTGTCACCATCATTTGGCAGGAACCTCATCGGCTCCAACAGTAGGATATGACATGAACAGGCTCGCCAAGACACTTCTTTTGACGGCTACTGCCGCGGCCCTCACCTTCTCCGCGATCGGCGAAGCATCGGCCGGTGACCACTGGCACCACCACAACGATGGCAACGCAGCGCTCGTCGGCGGCGCCGTCGGCCTCGCAACCGGTTTGGTCGTCGGCTCGGCGATCGCCAGCCAGCCTCGCTATTATTACGATGAGCCGCGCTACATCGACCCGCCCTATGAGCCGGAATACGAAGCTGCTCCGGTCTATCGTGCGCCGCCGCGTTACTACGCTCCGGTTCGCGCGGGCCTCGAACCCTGGACCCCGCAATGGGCGCGCTACTGCTCTTACCGTTACCGCAGCTTCGACCCGAGCAGCGGCACCTTTATCGGCAATGACGGTCGCGAACACTTCTGCACTGCAGGCTGATTCCGCATCCTTTGAAAGGGTAAAGCGCCGCTCATCGAGCGGCGCTTTTGTTTTGTCCAAATGTCGAGATCAGAAGCTGGTCGAAATGCGGGCTTGGCGCCAATCGCGTCAGATACCACGCAAGAACGGGTTGCTCCGCCTCTCGTCGCCAATGCGGCTGCCAGGCCCATGTCCGCAGATGAAGCCTACGTCATCGCCGAGCGGCAGAACCTTGTCGCGAATTGAATCGAGAAGTTGCTGGTGATTGCCCCCCGGCAGATCAGTGCGGCCAATCGAACCGTTGAAGAGCACATCGCCGAGATGGGCGAAGTTCTGGGCGCGGTTGAAATAGATGACGTGGCCGGGCGCGTGGCCCGGCGTGTGATAAACCTCGAACTCGTGGGAGCCGAAGGAGATCCGGTCTCCGTCCTGTAACCAACGGTCCGGCACGACATTCTGGAGCCCGGCAATCCCGTATGTCTGCGCCTGCGTCTCGATCCGCTCGAGCAGCGGCAGGTCGTCCTGGTGAGGCCCAACGATATCGACGCCGAGCGCCTCCTTCAGCTCTTTTGCACCTCCGGCATGATCGAGATGCCCGTGCGTCAGCCAGATCTCCTTGATGACCAACCCGTTTTCCTCAAGCACCTTGAGAATGACCGGCACATCGCCGCCCGGATCGACAACAACCCCCTCCTTGGTGTCGGGGTCGAAAAGCACCGTGCAGTTCTGCTGGAAGGGAGTAACCGGAATGATACCGGCCTGGAGCATGCCCATGATATGCCTCGTTTGGTCTCTGCCTGCCTCGATATAGCGAGAAAGACCATCAAAGCCAGCCGCTTTTATGTTTCCCTCACGCTATGACGACATGCGGTAACAACAGTTCATCGCGGTTCAGGCACGCAACTGAGCCTGGGGTGACCGGTATTTTCGCTGTGAGTTCAATGCCTTCTTGGTTTTGGCTGAATCCTTCTTTCAACTCGCGGCTCCAAGCCTTGGAACCACGCGAGAGACGGTGCGTTGTCCGCTCAGCAATGGAAGGAGAAACCGAATGACCTTCACGAGAAACCTTTTCCTGGCAGGCGCCGTGCTCGTCGCGAGTGCGGGCTTGGCCCATGCGGAAATGACCGCGACGGCCGTCAGCGACCTCAATGTGCGTTCCGGACCTGGCCCGCAATATCCTTCTGTCGGCGTCGCAACGCGAGGATCGCCCGCGATCCTCGATGGCTGCATTCAGGGCAGCCGCTGGTGCCGTGTCGATGTAAACGGCATGCGCGGTTGGGTTTACGCCGAATATCTGCAGGTCGAGCACCAAGGCCGCCCCATGATCGTCGAGCAGAACCAGACTGTCCTCGGCGTCCCGGCCGTCACGTATGAGTCGACTGCAACCGTGATCCCTGCTGACCCGCAACCCGCACCGGGCGACGAACTGCTCGGTCCCGTTGGCGCCGTCGAAACGATAACGCCGCCGGACACCGTCCGCACCTACATTCAAACCGCACCCGGGCAGGCCGTCCGGCTGGGCGGCGATGTCGTCGTCGGTGCCGAGGTCCCGGCCAGCGTGACCTTCCAGGAAATTCCGGACTATCAGTACCGCTACGTGCGCATCAATGACCGTCCGGTTCTGGTCGATCCGGGCACCCGGCGTATTGTCTATGTC
>NZ_JBNDHT010000096.1:0-26713 GCF_056755115.1 Rhizobium sp. SVR5-2C
AAGAACGCCTCGGCGTGAAACTTCTCGACAGATCCGGCAAAACAGTTGTCGCGACGGATATCGGCAAGGCCTATATCGGTCACGCCGCTCGGGCTCTGCGAGAGTTCGATGCTGGCAAGCGCGCTGTCCTTCAAGCCAAGGTCATGCCGCCATCGACATGCAGTTCGATTCCGTTAACGAAGCTCCCTGCGTCGGACGCAAGGAATAGCGCAGCGCGGGCCAGTTCCTCCGGCCGCCCCATGCGGCCGGCGGGAATGAGGGAAGCCATATAGTCTTCAAATGTCGGGCGATCGGCTTCCGAAACCCCCAGCTTGCCGAGGATTGCGGTTTCGACTGGCCCGGGGCTCAGGATGTTGACGCGGATCTTCCGTGGTTTGAATTCGATGGCCCAGTTCTTGGCGAAGGCGGCGACCGCAGCTTTCGAGCCAGCATAAACGGCGTGGTCCGGCAAGACCTTCGTTGCCGCCAACGAACTCGTGACGATAATGCTACCGCCATCGCGAAGAAGCGGAGCGACCGCCTGCACGCCGAAGAAGACGCCGCGAGTATTCGTTGCAAAATGGCGGTCGTAGTCTTCAGGCGTAACATTGCCCGAAGCCGCGAGGTTGATGACACCGGCATTTGCCATGTAGATGTCCAAGCCGCCGAAGCGGCTTTTCACCATGTCCGCGAGTTTTTGGTGATGCTCCAGATCGGAAACGTCGCCAACGATGCCGATGGCACCGTGGCCAATCTCTCCGACCGCCTGATCGACGACGTCATGGCGTCTACCGGTCATGATGACCTGCGCCCCCTCCTCTGCGAAGAGGCGCGCGGTCGCCTTGCCGATGCCGCTGTTACCACCGGTGATCACGGCAACCTTACCCTTGAGACGCTGCATTTGTTTATCTCCTTTTTCCATCGGGGATGAGATAAACGCTCGCGACGCATGCCATTAGACCACGACCAGGCACATGATTTGTGCCCCACGGAGATACGAATGCCAAACCTGCTGGACGAGACGTCGGGATTGATGGCGTTCGTGAGGACCGTAGAAACCGGATCATTCACGGCGGCCGCGCGCGATCTCAGCACGACACCATCAGCGGTCTCGAAAAGCGTGGCGCGATTAGAGAAGAGAATCGGAACGCGGCTCTTCCTGCGCTCTACCCGAGCGCTGACCCTGACGCAGGACGGACAGGCGTTCTTCGAGCGCGTCGCGCCGCTGCTGCGCGAGCTCGATGCGAGCGATGGGGCCATCCGGTCACAGGTAGCGCCGTCCGGCAGGCTGCGGATCAGCATGCCCGGTGAGCTTGCGCCGCTGCTACTCCCCCGCCTGTTCGACACGTTTGCAAAGAATTACCCGGACCTCCAGCTCGATGTCGGGCTGACCGACCGCTTCGTTAATTTGGTCCGCGAGGATTATGACGTCGCCCTGCGCGTCGGAACTCCCATGCAAGAGGATTTGATTGTCCGCCGTCTGGCGGATCTGCCGATGGCGATTGTCGCCTCCCCTGCCTTCCTCAACACATGGGGCAGCCCGAAATCCGCGGACGACCTGGTCGGTTTGTCCTTTGCGCGTTACGCGATGGGCGGCGCGGCGCAGCCCGTCCGACTCGCAGATGGCACGGCTTTTATCCCCAAGGGGCGGGTCGACTGCGATACGGGAATGGCCTTGATCCACGCTGCGCGTAGCGGGCTTGGCGCTGCCTATCTGCTGCGATGCCTCGTGACGGACGATCTGCAGGTCGGCACGCTTGTCGATCTCGCACCGGAGATTGGGCTTCCCAAGCTACCTCTCAGTGTCCTGCATGCCTTCGGGCGGACCGTTCCGGCACGCGTAAGGCTGTTCTGCGACTTCATGGCCGGCGAAGCCAAAACCCTCGCCGGCCTATAGCTTCGGCGTAGCTCGCGTGCCCGCCCCGCCGTTATCGCCTGCGTCGGCGACGATTTTGCAAAAGTACGGCTGTGCGGGCTTGGATCCCGTGCACAAGAGGTTCGCACATAATCTGGGCCGGATCGGCTTGCGGCGTTGCCTTTTGGGCAAGGCTAGATACGAAATATTGTTCTTTATTGGAACGCTCCTTTGCGTCATCGTTCCTGTTAAGCCGGCATCCAGACCGGCATCGCCAAGCAATCGCATATTTGCTTAGAGCCTCACAAGGGAACCAAAATGTCACGTTTCATGATGAACCGTCGCCATTTCATGGCGAATGCGGCCGCGTTCGGTGGTCTCGCCGCCGCCTCCAGTTTTATTGGTATTCGCGCCGGCCGGGCTGAGGATGTCGCCCAGGTCAGGATGCAGCTCGGTTGGCTCGCCTCCAACGGCCTGATCGGCGAGGTCGCCGCCCAGAAGAAGGGCTTCTTCAAGGAGCAGGGTATCGAGCTCGAAATCGTCCCTGGCGGCCCGAACGTCGATGGCGTCGCCGGTGTTGCCGCCGGCCAGTCGACACTCGGCCAGATCTCCTCCAGCCCCTCGGTGATGCTGGCGCGTTCCGCCGGCCTGCCGGTGAAGGCCTTCATCGCCGGCTACCGCAAGCACCCCTTCACCTATTTCTCGCTGAAGAAGGCGCCGATCCGCGAGCCGAAGGATATGATCGGCAAGACGATCGCCACCCAGCCGACGGCCTTCATCCTGCTGCGCGCGCTGCTCGCCAAGAACGGCATCCCGGAAGACCAAGTCAAGATGGTCAACATGGGTTCCGACATGAACCAGTTGATTACCGGTCAGGCCGATGCCGTCACCGGCTGGGTCACCAATACCAATGCGCTGGCGGTTCTTGGCGACGACCGTGTCGATATGATGCTCTGGGATGCCGGTCTGCAGCTCTATGCCAATGTCTACTACACGACCGACGAACAGCTCGATAAGCATTCCGATGTTCTGATCCGCTTCACCACGGCTGCTGCCAAGGGCTGGGGTTATGTTCGCGACAATCCGGAAGAGGCAGTCGAGATGCTGGTCGAAGCCTTTCCGAACCTCGACAAGGCGAGCGAACTCCAGGCCGTCCACCCCGTCATCGATTTCTCCTTCGGCGACAGCACCAAGGAATTCGGCTGGGGTGCCATGAACAAGGACAATTGGGCCGCCCAGATCAAGGCCTATGCCGATCTCCAGCAGTTCAAAGGAACCGTGCCGACCGTCGATGATGTGGCCACCATGGCGATTCTCGACGCCACCGCCGAAATCCGCAAGCAGGTCGGGTGAGCGTCATGATGAGCGCTGTATCCGTCAGGCAGCCGGATCCGCTGAACAGCGGATCCGGGCTTGCCGTCTCCGTCAGCAATCTCGATATCCGCTTCGGCGACAAGGCTAATGAGTTCACGGCCCTGTCGGATGTCTCGGTGGATATTCCGGAAGGCTCCTTCGTCACCATGCTTGGTCCGTCGGGCTGCGGCAAGTCCACGCTGCTGCGCTGCATTGCCGATCTCGTGCATATCAGCGACGGTTCGGTCTCCGTGCTCGGCCGCTCGCCACGAGAGGCGCGCGAGGACAGAGACTTCGCCTTCGTCTTCCAGGATGCGACGCTGTTGCCCTGGCGCAGCGTCATCGACAATGTTCGCCTGCCAGTCGAAGTCGGCAAGCACGACAAGAGCTCCTATGCCGATCCACATGACCTGCTGGCGCTTGTCGGCCTCAAGGGGCGCGAAAATGCCTTACCGCACGAGCTTTCCGGCGGCATGCGCCAACGCGTCGCGATCGCCCGGGCGCTCGTCACGCGCCCGCGGATCCTGCTGATGGACGAGCCCTTCGGCGCGCTTGACGAGATCACCCGCGACAAGCTGAACGAGGAGCTCTTGCGCGTCTGGCAGGAGACGGGAACGACGATCGTCTTCGTCACCCATTCCATTCCGGAAGCCGCCTTCCTCGGCCAGCATGTGCTGATGCTGCAGGCCCATCCCGGCCGCGTGAAGGAGTTCATGAAGGTCGATCTGCCCTATCCGCGTTCGCTCGCCATGCGCGATACCGTGGAGTTCATCAAGGTGACGGCGCATCTGCGCTCGCTGCTGGAGGAATGTCTATGAGCAACGCCCTGCAGACCGAAGGGCGCAGCCTCGCCCACGCACCGCGCAGGATCGCGCTTCTGGATGCGACCCTTGGCGTCTTCTCCTCGCATATGCCCGCGATCGTGGCGGCGATCGGCTGCGTCGTGCTCTGGCAACTCGTCGTCTGGATCTTCAAGATCCCGACCTTCATGGCTCCGGGCCCAATCGACGTCGTCCACGCCTTCCGAGACAATGCGCCGACGCTGATGAACAATTTCCTGCCGACCCTGCTGGAAGCCGCACTCGGTTTCGTCTTCGGCAACCTCGTCGCTATCATGCTCGCGATTTGGTTCGTCCATAGCACGACGGCGGAAAAGGCCTTCTACCCGATCGCCGTTTTCGTTAAGGCGATCCCGATCATCGCCTTGGCGCCGATCCTGGTGCTCATCTTCGGCAACGGCATAACGCCCAAGATCATTATCGCAGGGTTGATCTGCTTCTTCCCGACGCTGGTCAATATGGTCCAGGGCCTAAGGTCTGCAAGCCCGGCCATGCTCGATCTGATGCGGGTGCTGTCGGCGAGCAATTCGGAGATCCTGTGGAAGGTCCGCTTTCCGAGCTCTCTGCCCTTCCTCTTCGCGGCATTGAAGATCGCGGCGACGAGTAGCGTGATGGGGGCGATCGTCGCCGAATGGATCGGCTCCAGCTTCGGCCTTGGCGCCCTCATTATCGAGGCCACCTACAATTTCCGCTCGCCGCTTCTCTACGCGACGGTGGTGATTGCCGCGCTGCTTGCCGTGGTGCTGTTCTTCATCGTCTCAATCGTCGAAGCCAAGGTCGTCCGTTGGAAACCGGCCGGACAACACTGAGCCCACGCAAAAAATAAGGAAACACCAATGACTCAGGTTATTCATCAGCCTGCGCGGGAGATCCGTGTCGTCGATCGTTCGGATGTTGTCGTGGTCGGCGGCGGTCCGGCCGGCATATCGGCTGCCGTCTCCGCCGCCCGCAACGGCGCCACCGTCACCCTTCTCGAGCGCTATCCCTATGTTGGCGGGCTTGCCGCGGGCGGTATGGTGCTGGTGCTCGACGATATGATCAACGAGCTCGAAGTCACCGTACGCGGCATCTGCATGGAGATGATCGAGCGCATGAAGCGCTGGGATCTCTGCGTTACGCCGACGGAGCGCGACCGGCTGATCGAATTTCGCGACACGCCGGAAGCCTGGCAGCGCTGGGCGCGCTGGGGTCTCTTCGATTTCCACACGCAATCGATGCCGCATCCGGTCTGCTTCTCGGCCGCCTTCGATCCCGACGGTTTCAAGCGCGCCGCTTACGACATCATCGGCGAATCCCGCGTCAAGCTACGCACCCACAGCTGGTTCTCTTCCGCGATCGTCGAGGACGGCGCCATCAAGGGCGTCATCTGCCAGACGAAGGAAGGCCTGCAGGCCATCATGGGTGATGTCGTCATCGACACGACGGGCGACCTCGATGTCGCAGCAAGCGCCGGCGCCTCGCATGTGGAATCGAACTTTATCCTCACCACGGTTTCGCGCTGGGGCGGCGTCGACACCGACGCCGCCGAGCGGTTTGAAATCGAGGAGCCGGAGGCCTTCAAGAGGCTCGATCACGAGGCCAAACGCCTGATCGGCGGCTGCTGGTCCTTCTGGTGGCTGAAGACGCCGCTTCCGGGCGTCGTCTGGCTCAACTGCCCGCACATGCCCAATCTTTCCGGGCTCAAGACCGAGGACCTGACAAAGGCCGAAATCGAGGGTCGCAACCGGATCGGACGGCTCTTGGAATTCTCTCGAGAGAAGTTGCCCGGCTTCGAGAACGCCTATGTCGTGGATTTCGCGCCGCAGACGGGCGTGCGCCAGAGCCGACTGCTCGACGGCGAATACGTCGTCACCAAGGACGATGTGATGAACCGCATCCACTTCGCAGACACGGTCTGCCGTGGTCGCGACTACTACACCCCATACCGCGCCATGCTGCCACGCGAAGTGGATCAACTGATCGTCGCCGGCCGCCACTATTCGTCGACGCCGCAGGCGCAGAAATCGAGCCGTGAGATCCCACCTTGCATGGCCATGGGGGAGGCGGCCGGCGTAGCCGCCGTCGTGGCCCTCAATGCAGCGACCACGGTCAAGAAGGCCGATGTTCGGGCGATCCAGAAACAAATGCGGGCACAGGGCGCCGACCCCGGCGACCGCCCATCCGAAAATGCAACATTCCTGGAGGCTGCGGAATGAACTCTCTCCCACTCGACGGCGTCCGCGTGATCGATTTCACGCAGGTCATGCTTGGTCCCTGCTGCACCCAGGTGCTCGCGGACTACGGCGCCGAGGTCATCAAGATCGAAAAGAGCCGGATCGGCGATCTATCGCGCTGGTCGCTGGGATCGGATCCCGATGGGCTGAATAATCCCGTCTTCTGCTCCCTCAACCGCAACAAGAAGAGCCTGGCACTCGACCTCAAGCTTCAGGAGGCACGCGAAGCTGTCCTCACGCTCATCGAAAGTGCGGACGTTGTCGTCAACAACTTCCGTCCGGGCGTCATGGAACGGATGGGCTTCGGCTATGAGGACCTGAAGAAGATCAACAAGCGGCTGATCTATGCCGTCGGCACCGGCTTCGGGCTTACCGGGCCTTATCAGCACAAAGGTGGCCAGGACGTCCTCGCCCAGGCACTGACCGGCGTGATGCGGCGCAAATCCGACAGCGGCCATCCAACCTCGATCTATGCGACGCCGCTTGCAGATTATTCCGCCGGCATGCATCTCGTGCAGGGCATTCTTCTGGCTCTGCTGCAGCGTGAAAAGATGGGAGAAGGTCAGCAGGTCGCGGTCAGCCTCTACAATTCGATGCTCGCCATGCAGATGCAGGAAGGCGCTGCCCACATGATGCGCAAGAAGGACCTCAACTGGGGTGCCTTTCCGCTGACGGGCGTCTTCGAGACCACGGACGGAGCGATCGTCATGGTCGGCGCCTTCAAGCAGAACCCGTTGCAGGACATCTGCAATGCGCTGGAGATCGAAGACCTTTCTCAGCAGCCCCGATACAAGGACTTCGACGCCCAGATGGCGCATCGACCGGAGCTGCAGGCGATCTTCCGCGAAAACTTTGCAAGAAACAGCAATGCCCACTGGCTGAAGCGGCTGGAAGAGGTAGATATCCTCTGCGCACCGGTCCGCACACTTGCAGAGGCGCTGGACGACGAACAGACGATCATCAACAGAATGATACTTGAGGCCGGAGAAACGGCGGCCGGGCCAGTGCGTCTGATTGGCTCGCCGATCGACATGTCGGCCGCTCCGGTGAAAGTGCGCATTCCGCCACCGCACCTCGGCCAGCACAATGATGAAATCCTGGAAGCGCTCCCGGCACGACAGGGAGATGCGGCATGACCGTCGGATTTTCCGTCGGCAACCGGATGGCGCGGGTGACACTCGACCGTCCCGAGCGCATGAATGCCGTCGATGCCGAGACCGAGCGGGAGCTCGAAGCCATTTGGCGGGAGATCGAAGCCCGCGACGACATCAGTTGCGTGGTGCTTACCGGCGCAGGCGAAAAAGCCTTCTCTACCGGGGCTGACCTCAAGGGCAGCGGCAACAAGACCGGCCTTGAATACTGGGCCGAAAGCCGCCCCAGCGGCTTCGGGGGGATCGCCTTTCGAAAAACGCTCGACGTGCCGGTCATCGCCAGGGTCAACGGCTATGCGCTCGGCGGCGGCTTCGAGATGGTGCTCGGTTGCGACATCGTGATTGCGGCGGAGACGGCAAAGTTCGGCCTTCCCGAGGCACGCGTCGGTCGAATGCCGCTCGACGGCGGCATGGTCCTGCTACAGCGAAAGATCCCCCACAATCGCGCAATGGCCGTCCTTTTGACCGGCCGGCAGTTCACAGCAAGCGAGATGCAGGATTTCGGGATCGTCAACGAGACCGTCCCTTATGCCGAACTCGATGCGGCCGTCGACCGCTGGGTGAAAGAGATCGTGGCTTGCGCGCCTTTGTCGCTCAGGGCGATCAAGCAGACGGTCAACCGCACCGGACACCTGAGCCCCGCCGAAGCGCAAGGCCTGCGCACACCCGCATTGATCCGTGCGCTACAAAGCGAGGATGCCCAGGAGGGCGTTTTGGCCTTTCGCGAAAAACGTGCACCGGTTTGGCAGGGGCGGTGAGCATGCTATGAATCTCGGGATATTTGGGGGACCCTTTGTGCACGCCAGCATCCTGAGATATTTCATCGAAGTCGCGCGTTCCGGCTCGATCCGCAAAGCTTCCGACGAAGTGCATGTCGCGACATCAGCACTCAGTCGTCAGATCCGCAAGCTGGAGGACGAGCTTGGAACCCCACTCTTCGAGCGCTTCTCCGATGGCCTTCGCCTTACCGCCGCCGGCAAGGTGGTGCTGAAGCATGCCAAGGAGACCATGCACCAGTACGAGATCATGAAGTCCGATCTTGGCGATCTGCAGGGCAAGCGGACAGGCCGCGTAAATATCGCTTGCCTGGACAGTCTCACGGTTCAGTTCCTGCCGGAATTCGTAGCTGCCTTTCACAACAAGAACCCCGCCGTCGACTTCCGCATTCGCGCGGACAACTACAACAATATCTTCCAATTCGTCGCTGACGGCGATTGCGACGTCGGCGTCACCTTCGATCTTGCCCGCCCGCACGACATCAAGCTCGTACACGGTGTACGCATGCCGCTGATGGTGATGGTCGCACGCCATCATCCGCTCGCCCGGCAAAAAAGTGCGACGCTGCAGGAATGCGTGCAGTTCAAGTTGCTGCTGCAACTCGACAACGAGGTGATGAGCTCGATGATCGCCGTGGAGCTGGCCTCGCTGGATCGCGTCGGGCGCACCTTCGTCGCCACCAACAATCAGATGATGCTGAAGCCGCTGATCCTGTCGGGCGAAGGTGTCGCCTTCTTCACACCACTTGGCCTTTTGGAGGAGTTGAAGGCGGGTGATGTTGTGGCGTTGCCGATTGACGGCTCGCGGCTGCAAAACATGGAGGTCGGCATCGTGACGTCGCGTCACCGGCCGCTGACACATGCGACGGAGGCAGTGGTTGAGGCCATGAGCATCGAACTCGAAAAATTCGGCCAGCAAATCCAGGAGGTCGTCAGACGGTGACAGGTGAGCGGCAGATCAGGTTCTTGACGCGGCCGGGGCATGAAAAGGCTCTCCGCGGCGATGCGGCGCTTGCCGCTCTTCCCTCCTGGGCGTCAGACGCCCCACTGTCCGACGGAGACCTGATCCTGGCGACGCCGGTCAATGCCCATGACCATGGCTATGGCATCAGGACGCTGGATTTCGGCAGCGTGGACGATGCGCTTGAAGCCTGGATCCCGACGATGCGCCTGCGGCCGCGCACCGATCCATACCTTGAGGCTTTGGTCGCGTTTTCCCGGCTTGCGCGCAATGGCATCGGAGCGACGATCCACTGCCACAACTCGCTGAATGCGACGCGGCTGCAGGAGGAAGCGCTCGCAGTCGCCCGTGCGGCGGCCGATGTGGGGATCAGGCTCGGCCTCTCCTGCCCGCTTCTCGATCACGACGCCTGGGCCTACGGCGGTGGGCCCCGGAAGCTCAAACCCTTCCTCGATCCAGCCGACTGGGAAACGCTTTCCGCGACTGTGCCTCGATATGCTTCGGCTCGGGAACAGATCGCCGCTGTCGACGCCGTTGCGGCAGCGAACAGATATCCGCTGGTCGACGTCCAGTACGGCCCGATCGGACCGCAGTGGTGCTCGGATGCCCTGCTTGAAGCCATTGCAGAGGCATCCGCTGTCAACAATCGCCGCATCCACATGCACCTTCTGGAAAGCCCGCGCCAGAGGCTCTGGCTTGACCGGCGCTTCCCGCAAGGTATCGTCCGATATCTTGACGAGATCGGCTTTCTCTCCCCCCGCTTGGCTGTGGCGCATGGCGTTCAACTGAGACCTGATGAATACGAACTGATGGCCGAGCGCGGCGTTCAACTTGTGTCCAATCCCTCGGCGAACTTGCGCCTCCGCTCCGGCATAGCGCCAATTGCAGACGCTGCCACAAAAGGCCTGCATTTTGCGATCGGGCTCGATGGCAGCGCCTTCGACGACGATCAGGATCTGTGGCGAGAGATGCGCCTCCTCTACTTCCTGAACGGCGGGCAGGAACTCGTCCGGAGTTTTACGGCAGCCGCGATCTTTGACGCCGCGATCCACACGGGGGCAGTGGTGGTGAATGCGCCTTCCGGTGAGGACCTGACTGTGGTGAATTATGGCGCGTTAATCGAAGACAGCCTTTTTGATGATCTCGACGAAGCGGAAGTGCTGCTGACGCGGATGTCTGGCCAGCACGCCAAGAGCTTATATGTGGCCGGCCGCTGCATCATGCGCGACCGGCGCCTTACCAACGTCGATTTCGCCGCCGCCCGCGAAGAACTTCTGGCGCAGGCCAAGGCGGATCTGCCGAGGCTCGCTGCAGAAAGGAGGAATTGCGGCAAGCTCATCGCTGCTACCCGCGCGTATTACGAGAGCTCGGGCTTGGCCGAGGCGTTCCAAGAGTAGGCGAAAGGCCCTATTGCGCTGCCACGCGGGCCGGCATTGTCGCGACCACGGGGTGGTCCAGCGCTGTCGTCCGGCTTTTGTCCCATCCTCCAGGCGATCCCAGACCGGTCAGCTCAGGTCCGAAATACTCCCGGTTGATCTGGGCAAACGCCTTTTGTGCCTCGGTCGCCTCTTCGTCATAGGCGATCGCATCCACGGGGCAGATCGACAGACAGAGCCCGCAATTGATGCACTCGTCGGGGTGGATGTAAAACATCCGGCCGCCTTCGTAGATGCAGTCGACGGGACAGGCTGCGGTGCATGCTCCGTCCTTCACATCAATGCAGGGGTCAGTAATGATGTACGCCATAGCTCTTGCAACGCCGTGATTTAGCAAACTATGTCAGGCGTCGGCGTTGCTGGGAAGCGCCCTTTTTCGTTTGCTTCCTTCGAAAAAAGGCAACACCCAATTCTGACATTCAACGCCAGGGTACCGGCAGTTCAATCGTGACCTAGCCTCAGGCCCGAAACGCCGTCGAAGCTCCGCTCGCCTCTCCGTGCAGACGAAGAAGCTATGATGCCGCCCGGAAGGCGACAGCCTTGGAGGACGCGAAGCCTTGGCCGAGCTTGCCGCCCATCGCGACCAGCTGGCTTACCCGGTCCCCGGTCTCGATGCCTTCCGCGACGACCCTGATGTCCAATTACTGTGTGACGCCGACGAAGCCGCCTGCGACTTCGCTGCCCGGATTCCGCGGAGCCAGCCGCGCCGATTTTGCTGCGACACTTAGGATTCCCGTGACATTCAACCGCGCGACGGTGGAGGACGCTTCATAACCAAAAGGTCCCTTACATCATTCAAATCGTCTGGCGATGAGATGGCAACTGTCAGCCATTTCCCGTCAATGTATGTTTTCGCTTCATCGTAGAGCTTGACCACCTGTGAGCGCCAGACATAACGCCGCTCCTCAAACTTCTCTCGTTCTGCTCTCCCCAAGACCACCACGGCCGAAAACAGCCTGTATTCCGGCAGGAAGGTGCAGAACGCCTTGGTCTTCTTGTAGCGCAGGGACCAACCGCGTTTCTTGCCACCATAGAGCCAATCCGGGGTGAAAACACCGGGATAGAATTCCTCGATCCAGTTCCGCAGCTCGGCCCAATGCTCGAACGCCTCCGGCCCGATCCAGTCGCGGACGGCGCTGTCATCAGGTGGTGCTGATTTGTCGGTGATCCTGTCGCCGATCTGGGGAAACGTCTCACCGTCAGCGACTGCTACTGTCCTACCGTTAGATAAAATCATCGAAAGACCTCCTGTTCATGGTCCGGCAGGACGCCGGCGGGTTGTAATACTTGCGCACCAACACTTTGCGGCCCGCCTTTGGAAAGCTCTTGGCGCGAAGCTCCCCAGAGCAGAGCTGTCCCGACGGTGGCCGATAGGATGGAGGCGGCGAACACGGCAATCTTGGCGGCCGAAAAGTCGGCGGCGCTTGGAAACGCCTGTCCCGCGATGAAGAGCGACATGGTGAAACCGATACCGGCGAGGGCTCCCGCCCCGGCCAGTTGCCGCCACGTGTACTCCGCCGGTTTGACGGCCACGCCGGCGCGCACGGCCGCGGCGGCCGCGAGGAAGACGCCGAGCGGCTTTCCTATGACGAGGCCGGCGACGATCGCGGCCATGAGCCAACCATGCCCACTGAAGACGTCTAGGTTGATCACCACACCCGCATTCGCCAGTGCGAAGATCGGAAGGACAGCGTAGCTCGACCGCGCGCCGGCGTGCCGCAGCAGCCGGTCGGCGGGCGATTCAAGTCTGTCGTAGATGGCGTCGAGCGCGTGCAGCGCCGGTGCGGAGGGACCGTGCCGGAGAACCTCGCCCTCGCGCCGAGCCTCGGAGGCGATGATGGTGCTGGCCTGCGTCATCAGGGCTGTCAGGTCGGCGGGCGGGCGCGTCGGAATAAACAGCGCCAGTAGCACGCCAGCCAACGTCGCGTGGAGGCCGCCCGCAAGGACGAACGCCCACAATGCGACGCCCAACAGGATATAGGGCGACAGCCGATAGACTCTGGACCGGCTCAGCAGCGCCAGCGCGACGACCACCGCCGCCGCCGCGGCCAGGTAGCCTGGATGGATATCGCCAGAGTAGAATACGGCGACGACGACGATCGCACCGATGTCATCAACAATGGCCGCCGCGGTGAGGAAGATGCGCAGCTCGACGGGGACGCGGGCGCCCATCACGGCGATCAAGGCAATTGCGAACGCAGTGTCGGTCGCCATCGGAATGCCCCACCCGTGCGACCACGGACCCGCAGGGATGACCAGCGCATACAGAAGTGCCGGCGCGACCATGCCGCCGAGCGCGGCCGCGATCGGAAGCGCGGCGGAGCGGCGGCTTGCAAGGTGGCCGACTGTCATTTCGCGCTTCACTTCCAATCCCACGACGAGGAAGAACACCGTCAGCAGGCCGTTGTTGACCCAGTTGAGGATGGACATCCGAAAGGCCGCGTCGCCCAAGCTCATGCCGAGCTCCTGGCGCCAGAAGGTCTCGAAGACCGGCCCGATCGACGAATTCGTCAAGACGATCGCCGCCACGGTCGCGAGGACCAGCAAAATACCGGCGGACGGACTCCAGCTCGCGAAGTCCAGGGCTGCCGTACGGACGCGGTGGCCGAGCGTGCCAAGCATTGCGTCGACGAGAGAGCTCTCGTCCCAGGGGCCATCGTAACGCCGGCTGTTGATGTAGAAGGTCGGCGTGAATCTCACGCCGCTTGCACGTGAGCTTGTGACGTCCGCCTCCACCCTCGCCCTCGCGCGCCGCACGGCGGCGTCGTCTCCGAGTGCGAAGTCGGCGTTTACGCCGAGCTCGTCGGCCACCGCGACGAGGTCGTCTTCTGTGAGCCGCATCGACCTCGTCATCAGCTTGATATGTGCGGACCAGAATGCCTCGGGCGTCTGAGCAAGCTCAGCGAGCTCGGCGGCCCGAAACGCGAGACTGTTATCCGTGAGCGGCCTATGCCGGAAGACATACCGGACGCGATCGCCAAGTTGGTCTCGCGCTTGCGCGATGCGTTCGTTGGCCGCCCGGCAGTGCGGGCACGCGTAGCTGCCATACTCGACCAGCGTGATCTCGGCATCGGTGGGGCCGAGCACGTGGTCCGTCTCATGATCGACGGGACGGTCAAGGCGGCCGGGCGGGATTGTGAACTCCATCGCTGAACCGTTCTCTAGGTGTTCGCGCCGGCTGCGACGCCCAAGCGAGACGTCGGCGCTGTCCGGAGGCACGACGACATCCTCCGGTGGAGGGCTCTCGGCCGCATGGGCGAAAGAAAAGTCGACGTCTCTTTGATCTGCATGTCGGACCTCCTGACCTTCGATCGGTCGACGGAACGCCGACTTCGGCCTGTACACGAGGGCGGGCGACGATGGCTCGAAGATTGGGTCTATGACGGTCTAAAGGAAAATCACCTTTCGCCATGGAGTCGATAACCGACCATTATCGGAATGGCTGAAAGACGCTTCGGACGCCGCGGAGCGAGTGCGGCGCTTCCCTCCGCGCGGACTCGCCCGAGCAGAATTGTCGGCGACCGCGAAGACGTGTTCATGTCGGTGTCCTCCGGGCAGGCCACGTATTCCACGCGGTTATTGAAATCATCGCTTTACGAGCTAATTTTCCAACAATAACGCTGTCTTTGCGAGAGTGGTCATGAGGTTGCGGCCGACGGCGTAGGCAATCAGAGTTACGAGTAGACTCATGACCCGAAGCATCGCGGGACGGTCGCGGCCCCTACTGGATCGATGCTGAGGAAAGGAACGCCCGTCTCTCGCCCTGAAGGAGCTCGGCGGGCAGCAAAGGCTTCTCTCTTTTTCTACCGGCATTGATGCTGCGGCTGGCCGCAGCAGTTCGACATCGAGATCGACTGCGCCGCAGCACTCTAGGAGCGAGATACGACCATGTTTTCAGTGATTTTCGAGGTCTCCCCCAATAAAGAGAACTGGGATGACTACTTCGACAACGCCAAGATGCTGCGCCCGGAGCTGGAGCAGGTCGAGGGCTTCGTCGACAACATCCGCTACAAGAGCCTGACCCGCGAGGGCTGCATCCTTTCGCTTTCAAGCTGGCGGGACGAGAAGTCGCTCGTCCGATGGCGCACCCGCATGCGCCATCACGAGATTCAGCAGAAGGGCCGCGACGAAATCCTTGCGGACTACCACCTACGCGTCGGCCAGGTCACTGCCGATAACCAGGTGCCTGCGGGATGCGCCCTCACCGAGCAGCGGCTCGACGAGACCGAAGTCGGGAACGGAACGACAGTCACGCTGATCAACGCCACTCGCCCCGCGGAATGGAAGCAGACCAACAACCCGTACGACTGCGCCGAGTGGCTCGGCCTGAACCCGTGGTCGACCGACAGCACGTCCTGGGACATCTTCGATGCCGTGCTCACGCCCGGCGACCTGATTCTGCTCATATCCTGGAAGGACGCGGCCGCGGCGCAGGTCTACGAGGATGCTTCCGCGCCGAATGACACGGCGAGGGTCCGGAGAGTGCGAATCGTGCGCGATTACGGGAAATACGACCGTCGCGAGGCGCCTCAATACTACGCAGACGCAAAGGGCGGCGAGACCCTCCGCGCCTGATGCCCCTCCGTCAGAAAGGGCCGGCCTGCGCCGACTTCGACCCGCGTTTGCCCAGGCGCGAGCTGTGGAGGAGCCAGGACCGATCGCGCGAGGCGGCAGTGACGACAGGCGATCAAAAAGACCTGTCGAAATTCTCGGTTCAGGCGGTGGCATTCATGAACGGCACTCGTTGGATATCGTGAAGACGGATGCCATGGCGATCTTATCCAGACACGCCCTTTTGGTCAGTTGGCGAGCGGACGGAGCGCCTGGATGAGGCCATCCGCCGCAAGCAGAAACCCGTCGTACATGACGCGGCCGTCGGGCGCGATCACGACGAACCAAGGGGTTCCGCCGGAGCGATATGCCTCGATGATCGCGGGCACAGCGTTCACTGAGGCCGAGTCAGCGACCGCATGCCCAAAGGGAACACGTAGTCCATATCGTCGTTGATTTTCCCGCAGACGATCGAAGGTGTTGACTTCCGAACCCTCGAACACAGTCTGGATGGCTGCCAAGCCAACTCCCTTATCGCGAAGTTCCTCGGCAAGTGTGACGAATGTGGGAAAGCCGTGTCTATGACAGCCCTCACACCAATCCTGAAAGAAATACAGTATCCTGAAACCCTGCCCCAGCTCGATCAAGGTCAAGGGGCTACGCTCGTCGCCATCCTCATCGATCCACCGGACATGCTCAAGCGGAGGGGCAGGCAGCCCCACAATTCCCATTTCCATGAAATCCTCCATTAGCGGGCTCACGGCGTCGTGCCGTGAGCCACAGTCTTGCTAGGCGACAGCACCGGTCCTGTGCGGCAACACCCAGTTCGGACGTGCAAAATGGCAGGTATATCCGTGCGGAATGCGTTCGAGATAGTCCTGATGCTCCGGTTCGGCCTCCCAGAAATCACCAACCGGCTCGACTTCGGTGACGACCTTGCCCGGCCATATTCCCGACGCATCGACATCTGCGATCGTATCGAGTGCAACGACCTTCTGCTGGTCGCTGATGAAATAGATCGCCGAGCGATAGCTCATACCACGGTCATTCCCCTGACGGTTGAGCGTCGTCGGATCGTGGATCTGGAAAAAGAACTCGAGCAATCGGCGATAGGTGGTCTGAGAGGGATCGAAGACGATCTCGATCGCCTCGGCATGAGTGCCGTGATTGCTATATGTCGCATTCGGCACGTCGCCACCTGTATACCCGACCCGGGTCGAGATCACACCGGGCAGCTTGCGAATGAGGTCCTGCATGCCCCAAAAGCAACCGCCGGCGAGAACAGCACGTTCAGTCGTCATTGGATATCCTCCACTTGGTTGAGATATTCACCGTAACCCTGCTCCACCATCTTGTCGCGGGGCACGAAGCGCAGCGAAGCCGAATTGATGCAGTAGCGCAGGCCGCCGCGGTCGCTCGGTCCGTCTGGGAAGACGTGACCGAGATGGCTATCGCCATGCATCGAACGCACTTCCGTCCGGATCATGCCATGGCTGTTGTCGTGCAGCTCATTCACGTTTCTGGGCTCGATCGGCTTGGTGAAGCTCGGCCATCCGCAGCCCGACTCATATTTGTCCGACGATGCGAACAGCGGCTCACCTGAGACGATATCGACGTAAATGCCTGGCTCTTTGTTGTTGAGAAGGGCGCCGGTTCCTGGACGTTCGGTCCCACTCCGCTGCGTCACCCGATATTCCTCAGGCGACAGCCTAGCGATCGCAGCTTCTGTTTTCTTGTAGCTTGCCATGGATTTCTCCTTCGAATTCACGCCAGAGAAGATAGGTACTCGATCCGAAGGTATCCAATGCGCTAAGACTATAGTTTCGATTACCATCGGCGTGCACGCTGGCGCCCCCATTTGCTGTGGGGCGCTTGCGCGATCGCCGCGGCATCGAATTTCGGCGCTCCCCACGAACCATTTCAACGGTCGCGATCTTGGTGTTTCCGGCCATTCGACCCGCGGAGACGCACCCGGAGCGCCGCGGCTTTCTCATGTCGGCGGGGCAACCGGGAGATGATGAAGAAAGGCGGTCGGTGTCATTTTCATTACTTGTCGGAAGGCAAATGAGAACGCTGCGGTGCTGCCGAAGCCTACATCTGCCGCGACCTGCGAGATTGTACGCCCCGCCGAAAGTTGATCGATTGCGAGGGCTATTCTTGCTCTTTGCCGCCAGGCCTTGAAGGTCAATCCCGTTTCTACCGGGAATATGCGGCTGATCGTGCGAATCGACGTGGCCGCGCGAATGGCAAGGTCACTTACGCCGAGGTGCATCCGCGAATCCGCCAAAGCCAGATCAGCGACACGTCTACCGATCGTGCTTGTCGGCATCGGGAGGAACACCGGAATGTCGGGTGTCTCGATAAGCTCGTGAAGAATCAATCGGACGGCAAGCTCAGCTTTTTCGAACGGTATATCGTCCTTGAAGGCAGAAAGGATCAATTCCCGTAGAAGTGGTGTAGCCACGAGGGCGAATATGCAATCGAGCGGCCTTTCCGGCGCCCACTTCTGTAAAGCCGACGGGTGCCAGTAGATCATCCGTAATTCGGTATCGGAAAGCATATCGACCCGATGAGGTATGCGGGCTGGCATCCAGAGCGCGAGCTGAGGCGGAACGAACCAACGTCCAGATTCGGTGTAGACCTGTATCGTTCCCGAAGCAGCAAAGATCACTTGTGATTCTGCATGCGTGTGCCATGCGACGGCCTCACCTTTGGGGAACGTCCTGCTAAGAATGCTGAACGGCATAGGCATCTGCGCTTGGCGTTTCATATACGTCGATTGGCCGCACATCGTTGACACGCCTTAGTATCATTGCGCGATAAGTTGGTCGAGCGTCCTGTCGCCCAGACCGCCTTGTCCTTGTCCATCCGACCTTTTCTAACGAGAGAGCTAATGGTGAAGAGAATGCCGGTCACTGGTGTGCGGCCATGGCCAACCCCACTCAACTGTTCCAGCGACATCAAGTATCGATCTACGGACCCCGCTACTGAGAGTATGCGTAAAGTCGGATACCCAAAATTCGCGCCGGAGATTGCATCCTGATGGACCGCGTCGAATCTCTAACGGCGTCGAAGCGTCGCTGGGCAATGCTCTGCATCTTGCTTGGACTTGGTCTAAGTTCCCTTGGAAGCGCGATCGCGAATATCGCCTTGCCGAATATCTCGCGTTCATTCGCGAGTAGTGACGCGGCAACCGTTTGGGTCGTGAATGCCTATCAGCTTTCGGCAATGGTGTGCTTGTTGCCCGTTGCAAGTCTGGCCGAGACACTCGGTCTGAAGCGCGTTTATGCCGCCGGCCTAGCTATTTTTGTTATCGCATCATTGGGGTGCGCTTTCGCTCCAACATTGCCGATGCTGGTGATTGCGCGCTTGATTCAGGGTGCTGGCGCGGCCGGGATTGCGGTGGCCGGCGTTGCATTTGTACGCGTGATCTATCCGGACCGCATGGTCAGTAAGGGCCTCGCGTTAGTCGCATTAGCGGTGGCGATACCTGGAGCATTGGGGCCCACCATCGCGGCGACAATACTTGCCGTGGCAAAATGGCCCTGGTTGTTTCTGGTGAATGTGCCATTTGGCCTCGCGGTACCGGTATTTATTGCCGCGGCACCATCGGACGTTCGGGTTGCTCGCCCTCTCGATTTGACCGGGATCGCTCTCAATGCGCTAGCGTTCGGCCTTTTCATCGTTGGCGTCGGCTCGCTGGGTATCGGCGATTGGCGCATTGCGACAGGAGAGATCGTAGCTGGTCTTGTCTGTTTTAGTCTCTTCGTTCGACAACAGCTCCACCACCCGACGCCTATGTTGCCATTCGATCTTTTCCGTATACCTTTGTTTACCCTGTCAGTGTGGACATCTGTCTGCTCCTATGCAGCACAAATTCTGGCTTACATCTCCTTGCCGTTCTTATTTGAGACGGAGCTGCATCTTTCGGCCGTGGAAACGGGTCTTCTTGTGACGCCCTGGCCGTTCATGACGGCCGTCACGGCTCCAATCGCCGGTCGCTTGACAATTCGCTACCCCGCCTCGGTGATCTCCAGCATTGGTTTGGCGTTGTTGGCGGCCGGCTTGCTTCTCATGGTCTTCTTGCCGACGACTCCGGCGAAGTGGGATGTCGTATGGCGGCTGGCACTTTGCGGTATCGGCTTTGGGCTTTTCCAAACTCCGAACAATACCGCGATGATGACGGCTGGACCCATAGAGCGTAGCGGTGCCGCAAGTGGGATGAATGCTGCGGCTCGCTACGTCGGATGGTCACTTGGTTCGGCCTTGGTCGCACTGATCTTCGGCTTGGGCGGAGATCATGCCACGGTCCTTTGTTTGGTCGCCGGAACGGGCTTCGCTTTGATGGGAGCCGTTACCAGCAGCGCTCGTCGGTTCAGATAGCGTCCGAAACGGGACCCTAAGCCCCTCCCGACCCGCCCGCTTTCGCCGCGGCCGGTGTCGGGGTTATTGCAGCTATAAACGCGCCGCCGATCGAGGTCACGGCGGCTACGGCGAGACCGACTTCGTAGCCGGACTCGAAAGACGCGACACCGGCGGCCAGTGCCACGCCGGCAAGCTGCGCAATCCGGCTCGCCGCATTGTTGATGCCAGAGGCAAGCCCCTCGTCCGTCTGGTCAACGCTCGACAGGACGGACGCTGTGAGCGGTGCCACGAGCACGGCGAATGACAGGCCGAGCAGTGTCATCGGCCCGATCACGCCGAGCATCAGGGATTCTTCCTGGCCGAGCGCCATCCAGACATAAGCGAGCGCCGCACCTGCAGGCCCCGCGATGAGCATGACCCGCGCGCCAATCTTGTCCGCCAACCCGCCGAACACGCCCGAGAGGAGTCCGACGCCGAGCGCGAAGGGCAAGAACGCCAAACCGGCATCGGTCGCCGGCAGGGCGCGGCGGTCGACGAGATCGAATGGGAGCAGGAAGAACATGATCGAAACCGCCCCATAGATCATCAGTGTCGCGAGGTTCAGCCCGAGGAAGGCGCGGTTCTCCACCAGGCGAGGTGGCGTCATCGGGTATTTGCTTCTGCGCTCCCAGAACGCATAGACGGCGAGACCGACAATGCCGAGCGCAGCGAAGATCGTGAGCACTGTTCCCGTGTGGGCCGGTGCGTCCGCCGCGGCCTGAACTTCAACGGGGCCGATCTGGCTGAGCGCCCAGGCGAGCGCCCCGAGCGCCGAAGCCAGGATGGCGGCACCAATCACGTCGAACCTGCGCTGGATGCGGCCGTCTTCAGGCGCGAAGACCAGCAGAACTCCTACTGTTACGACCGCGATCGGCGGGTTGATCCAGAACACGGATGGCCAGCCAAAGGTCTCGGTCAGCCAACCGCCCAGAACAGGACCTCCGGCGGTGGTGAGCGCCGATGCCGCGGCCCATATGCCGATCGCCCGGTTCCGCTCCGCGCGCGGATATGTCGCCCCAATCAGGGCGAGGCTGGCAGGGGTGACGATCGCCGCGGCTGCTCCTTGCACAATGCGGGCGGCGATCAGCCAGGCGGGCGAAGGCGCCATCGCGCAAGCCGCGGATGCCAGACCAAACAGGACGCAGCCGAGCGCGAGCATGCGCGCCTTGCCATAAACATCCGCGAGGGCACCGCCGATCAACGTCAGCGAGGCAAGCGCCAGCATATACCCGTTGAGAACCCATTGAACGGAGGCAAGGTCCGCGCCGAAATCGGCGCGCAAACTCGGCAAGGCAACGGGCAGCGCGGTCCCATCGATGAATGCCATGGAGGACGCGAGCACACAGGCCGTGAGCACCATACCCCGCCGAGGCAGGGCTTCCCGCCCGAGCTCTCGCGGGCAGGGCTCCGCATCGATAACGCCGCGGCTGCACCGCTCCTCAAACGACTGCGTCATTCATCGCCCTCCCCGCCAATCTGCCGCTCGTGGGTCGCACCGGCGATCGGCCGATTGCTGTTGGGGAATGTGCAGCCGCTGGCCTTCTTCCAGGTCCGGACCTTCGGTGGAATATATTCGCTGCTACCGCTCATGATCCGTTCTCCTTCACTTACGCCGTCGGCGGGAAATTCGACGGGAAGAGCGCGCGCTTGGTTTCTTCGTCATTGACCTGCTTGAAGGAGTGGTCCTTGCCGATGTCACGCGCGCGGGCCACGGCCGGGCGCGCATCGACTGTCTCGAACAGGCGTTTGAGGTTCGGGAACGGCGCGAGCGGATCTTCGGCGCCCTTCCTCACCCGTGAGGCGCGGTCGATCCAGCCCCACGCCGAGATGTCGGCGATAGTGTAGGTCTCACCGACGATGAAGCTTCGGCCGTCGAGGTGTTCGTTCAGGACCTGGTAATGGCGTTCCGCCTCGCGGCGATACCGGTTCACCGCATAGTCGAGGCCCTCAGGTGCGGCGAACTGGAAATGCACGGCCTGGCCGGAAAATGGTCCAAGACCGGACGCGATGAAGAGCAACCACGAGAGGAGTTCAGGCCGATCTTCGGGCTTGCCGAGGAATTTGCCAGTCTTTTCGGCGAGATAGATCAGGATCGCCGTCGAATCGAAGACCCGTGCCTCCTTGCCGCCAGGGCCTTCCGTATCAACGATCGCCGGCACCTTGCCGTTCGGATTGATGGCGCGAAACGCCGTCATGTGCTGTTCGCCCCTGCTCGTGTCAACCGGCACGACCTCGTAGGGGAGCCCCGATTCCTCCAGAAAGAGAGCGATTTTCGCGGGGTTCGGCGTCGGATGAAAATAGAAACGAATCATGTGACTCCCGTTCGGGTTCGGTTGTTTTGGGCTTGTCGCCGTTCAATTCCGGACGATGCGCCGTGCCAGAAGCTCCTTGATCACCCCGGCGATCGTCTCTGCTGAGGGCTTCTGACAGAAAAGCAGTCTCAAAGCGTGGCAGTCAACGTGCGGGGCAAGAGGTCCAAAGACCTCCATCGGAAAATCGACGCAGCTTCGCTCATCGCAGTAACGACAAGTGGTCAGCGCGGGGAGAGCGTTCTCGGACAGCGCTCCGGCGATTATTTCGGCTATGCGTTCGAGCGGCGCGGCCGGTACCGCCGGCTCGAACGAGAGCTCCTTAGGCCCGCTTCAGATCCTCGACCAGCATCGCCGTGGCGTGGCGCGCGAGCGCCTGTGTCGGGGCGTTGGTATTGCCGCTGGTGATGTTCGGCATGATCGAGGCGTCGATCACCCGGAGGCCGTCGACCCCGCGGACCCTGAGCCTCGCGTCAACTACCGCTCGCGCATCCTGGCCCATCCGGCACGTGCCGACCGGGTGCCACATCGTCGTCACGGCGCGCTTCACCCATTCGCCGATCTCGGCGTCCGACTGGGTGCGCGGGCCGGGCTCCATCTCTTCGTCGATCACAAGCGCCAACGACTCCTGTGCCATAACCTTGCGGATCGCGCGCACTGAATCCACCACGGCCCTCAAGTCTTCTTCCTCGCCGACGAAGTTCGGGTTGATGAGGGGCATCGACGTCGGGTCGCTGTCGGCCAATCGTACCCAGCCGCGGCTCTTGGGCCGAAGCACTACGAGTTCGAAGGTGATGCCGGACCGGTCCCCGGTCGGGGTGAGTTCCTGGTTCGCGATGATAGGAGCGTGATAGCATTGGATCGTGGGTTCGGCGGTGAAGTCGGACGGATTCCAATGGGAAACGGTCTCGATACCGTTGCCAGCCGCCGGGCCATCCTTGGTCACGAAATAGCGCAGGCCCGCCTTCACGCTGCCGAGGCCATGCGCAGCAGCCTGATAGCCGAGATCACCCTTCACATAAGCACGGACCGGTACCATCGGGTGGTCCTGGAGATTTTCGCCCACCTCCGGAGAATCGACGATCACCGCGATGCCGTGCTGGCGAAGCTGCTCGGCTGGCCCGATGCCAGAGTGCATGAGGATCGTCGGGCTATGGACGCTGCCTGCCGACAGCACAACCTCGCCGGCCATGATCCTCTCCAGGTCCCCATCCATGAGCTCGACGCCGACGGCCCGCTTGTTTTCGACCAGAATGCGAACGACGGTCTTGCCGGTGAGCAGGGTCACGCGGCCCGAGGCGAGGTGCGGACGCAGATAAGCGTCGACCGCGCTGCACCGCCGGGCATTTCCGACCGTAGACTGCACCGGCGAGACGCCGATCTGGCTCTTGCCGTTATAGTCGGGATTATAGGGAATCCCATATTCCTGGAATGCCTTGAGGCAATATTGGTTCAGCTTATTGATGCCCTTGGGCAACTGGACCGCCAGGCCACCATTGATGCCGTGATATTCGTCGTGGAAGGTGTCGTTGTCTTCCTGCGCCATGAAGACGGGAAGCAGATCCTCATACGACCATTTGCCGGTGTCGCCGACCGCGTCTTGCCACGCCGCGTAGTCGCCTGCTTGGCCACGAACGTAAGCCATTGCATTGATCGAGGAGCCGCCGCCGAGGACCTTGCCTGAGCGATATGCCCGCTTGGTGCCGTGCTGGGGAACCGTCTCGTATTTCCAGACATGCCGGTCGTGGGCCAGTATTTTGGCGAAGCCGGCAGGAATGTGGATGAACGGATCGCGATCCGTGTCGCCCGCTTCGATCAAAGCGATCGACGCATCGGTGTGTTCGGCGAGATAACTCGCGACGACGCAGCCGGCCGCGCCCGCGCCAACAATGACAATGTCGTAGGCTTCCTGGGACATCAGTGTCTTTCTCTTTCGCACCATTATTATCGTTCAATCAACGCCGTAGCTGGGCGCCGCGCCGTCGCAGCACCTGATCCTGAGATTCATTGGACCATGCGTTGAAGAATGACTTTCCAATGCTGGCGAGGGAAATCACCTCTCGCCATAGAGTCGATAGACGATCGTTATTGATGGGCGCCGTGCGGGATGATGTCGCAGCGAGGAATGCCACGAGCCGAATGGCACCTTCGAAACCGACATTGTTATTCTGCAGAGACTTCTAGAGGGTCGATTTCGGGCCGAAGTCGACCCTTACTGAAGGAGTGCTCGTGTGGCTTTCGGGTCGATACTTCGTCAGTGCCGTCTCCACCAGCACAATTGCGGTCCTATGAGCCGGCCCGGCCCCGACGGGCCGTCAGGAGCACCGCAGGGAACACACGGCCACAGGCCCAAGGAAGGGCTGGAAAATCAGTTCTATCTGCGGAGCCTTGCCAGCCCGCTGATCGACCCTCTCTAGGCCGCCGTCACTTCCAGCCCGCGCTGCACCGCCGGACGCGCGAGGCCGCGGTCAAACCACGCCCGCACATGAAGAAAGCGGTCGAAGCCGACGAGCTCGCGCGCTTCATAAAAGCCGATCAGGTTGCGCACCCAGCCGAGGAGCGAAATATCTGCGATGCTGTAGTCAGCACCCATCACCCAGTCGCGGTCCGCAAGCCGTTCGTCGAGGACGCCGAGCAGCCGCGCTGATTCGGTTGCGTAGCGGTCGCGCGGGCGCTTGTCCTCATAGGCCTTGCCTGCGAATTTGTTGAAGAAGCCGACCTGGCCGAACATCGGCCCGACGCCGCCCATCTGCCACATCACCCACTGGATCGTCTCGTAGCGGGTGTTCGGATCCGCCGAGATAAATTGTCCCGTCTTGTCGGCAAGATAGAGGAGGATCGCGCCCGATTCGAACAGCGCGAGCGGCGTGCCGCTTGGCCCGTCGGGGTCGTAGATTGCGGGAATCTTGCCGTTGGGGTTGAGCGCCAGAAAGGCCGGGTCGTGGTTTTCGTTCGCCATGATGTCGATCCGGTGCGGCTCGTAGGCGAGGCCCGTTTCCTCAAGCATGATGCCGACCTTCACCCCATTGGGCGTCGGCAGGGAAAAGAGCTGGAGCCGATCGGGGTACTGCGCCGGCCAGCGCGCGAAAATTGGATGATTGACTGTCACTTTCTCTCTCCTAGGTAAGCGGCCGAACCGCGCCGGGACATGGCCAAATCTTGCGCCTGGATGCGTGCTATCCAAAAGGCGACGATAATTAACGAGGAGGACAGAACCACTCGCCCTCCCCTAGTCCTCACGGACGAACGCGGATGATCGTCTTCCCGCTGATCCGCTTGGTCGGATTGAAAGCGGCGACGGCCTCGTCGAGGGTCGCGATGTTGCCGATGTTCGTCCGCAGTCGTCCGTCCCGCACTCGCTGGATGATCTCACCCAGTTGGGCGCGATCGGACACGAGGACAAAGTCGATTGCCAGGCCGTCAGCGGGCCGCGCCTCGGTCGGTCCGGCGATGGTCACCAGTGTTCCTCCGGCTAGAATCAAGCCTGCGGATCGCTTCGCGATGTCGCCACCGATGACGTCGAAGACCAGATCGACTGCGCCGACGTCTTCGAGGGTGTCGCTGTCGAGGTCGACGAACTCCTGTGCGCCGAAGTCGAGCGCCTTCTGACGGTCGGCGGCGCGTCCGGTGCCGATGACATAGGCACCGGCCTCACGCGCGAGCTGCGTC
Source organism: Rhizobium sp. SVR5-2C (assembly GCF_056755115.1). NCBI lineage: Bacteria > Pseudomonadati > Pseudomonadota > Alphaproteobacteria > Hyphomicrobiales > Rhizobiaceae > Rhizobium > Rhizobium sp. SVR5-2C. Next base: position 25,497 of record NZ_JBNDHT010000096.1, read on the forward strand.
ACCATCGAACCGACTGCGCCGGCCGCGCCGTGCACGAGGACACTCTGCCCCGCCTGAAGGCGGCCGTGCTGGAACAGTCCCTGCCACGCGGTCAGGCCCGGCATCGCCACGCTCGCGCCCACCGTGAAGTCGACATCGCCCGGCAGCGGCGCGAGGTTGCGTGCCTCGACGGCCACATATTCCGCCAGGGTGCCGCCGCGATACGAGTCAGAGAGGCCGAACACTCGCTGTCCGACCGACAGACCCGTCGTACCATAACCGAGGGCCGTGACCACTCCGGCCAGCTCCTGCCCGGGGATCGACGGTGTTCGGTCCCGGTCGAGGCGATCGGTCCAGGTCGAAGGCCACGTTAGTTCACCCGACGTGAATCCCGACGCATGAACCTGAACGACGACGTCGTTTATCGCTGCCTGCGGCTCGGGCTGCTGCATCAGCTTCATCCCGGCCGTTCCCGCAGCCTGATCCGTCACAACGATCGCCTTCATTGTCCACCTCCTTGTGTGTGGTATGTCGTCATCTTCCGAATTCCCTTGCGAACGACCGAAAATACGACTGCGAAACTTGATGGTCCAATGACGTGCGGCTATGGAATCAATGCCGTCGGCGCGGCGCGCAAAAAAATCGCGGATCCTGATTTGCTACTAAATTATCTTAACTTTATCGGCACGGACAAAAAGCCCGGATGCTGCCCCTGGGCGCATTCGGGCTTTAGAAATTCAGATCGACCCGGCCGGGGCAACGGCGGGAAAGTCCTTCTCGGGATCGAATACGTTGTTGAAGAAGTTCGTCAGGGAGTACATGGCTACCAGCGCGACGATCTCGATGATATCAGCATCCGTATAGCCGGCATCGCGGACGGCTTTCAGATCGGCGTCGCTGACCTGCCCGCGGGTCTCGATGACCTTGCGCGCAAACTGGACGGCGGCGTCTCGTTTCGGATCGTTGGCATGGCCCTTCCGGGCGAGAATGATCTCATCGGCCGGCAGCTTGGCCATATGTTCGGCCGTGAAGCTGTGAACCGTCAGGCAATAGTTGCAACCGTTCACTTCGGAGACGGCAAGGCCGATGCTGTCGCGTGTCTTCACGTCGAGCGCCTTGCTCAGAGAGCTGAGCAGGGTGGCCCATGCGTTGAAGGCGATCGGGCTTTGCGCAAAGGCCGCCATCATGTTCGGGGTGAACCCGATGTTCTTGGTGAACGCATCGAGTGTCTGTTTGGA
>NZ_JBNDHT010000097.1:0-26612 GCF_056755115.1 Rhizobium sp. SVR5-2C
CCTCAGGCTCGTTGCGCCTAGCAGCGGCCTCGATATGATCCCAGTGGCCGCGTAGCGCCTCGTAAGACCGATAAGGAACCGTCCAGATCCTCCGGTCCGGATCCCACGAAGCAAACGGCACTTGGCGCATCTCATCAACGACTGTTCGAGAATAAGGTGTCCTCACCTCCAGACGATCGTCATACAGGATGAGATAATACGAGATGATAGGATCGAAAGCATAGGCGTCGCGGCCCTTGAGATCCGCGTAGGCGTCCGAGGCGGCGGCCTCCTGTTCCAGCCAGCGATCGATGCGTTGCTCGGCAGTCTTTCCCGGGACGAACCAGGCCTTAAGATCGTCATTCCAACGCGCGCGCGGAAAGGTCTTGCGAAACCGCTCGACGGTCATGCGGTCATAGGGAAATGCCGCCGTCGCGCCGGACCGGCCGCCACCCTCAATATCCTGCCCGTCTTCGCTCTTCGTGCTCATGGTGTTGCGAATGCCGTCTACGAAAGAACGTTCCACCGCAGATTACGGTTCATCGGATCCGCCAATCTGTCTTTACCGACAACCTCAGAGAAGCTCGCGGAACGTAACAGAATAGCGAAGCTGTTCGACCGGTGGAATGGAATGCTCCCATTCCGTCCGGGCCGCGCCCGACAATAGATAAGCGGAGCCGGGTTCGGCGACTATGGAAGCGCGTTGCCATTTGCCGCCTCTCTGGAGTCTCAGCCTGAAGGTACACGGCGAAAGAAGCGAGATACCGACAACCCTGCCGAACACGTGCTTGTCCTTATGCCAGCCGATCGGCGCGCCCGGCGCATATTCGCTGACAAGAGCCTGCTGCAACCGGTCGGGTTCAATGCCCGCGAAGGCCGCCGCGACATCTCGCACCGGCCGAAGGAAGGACGGGATCTCCTCCGCGCGCCTCACGCGCTGGCTCTCGAAGTCATATTTCCAGCCAAAGGACAAAACGCGCCGTTTGCCCTCGAAGCCATGGAAGTCGAAGGGCTTCAGCGGCAACTGCGGAATCTCACGAAGCAACTCCGACTGAAGATCCTCCGGGACGATATCGGGCGCGTATCGGAAGCCGTCCGGCAGGGCAGGCGGTGCGCTAGCGAACAGGTCTCCTTGAATTGAATTGGTCATAGCCACTTCCTTAAACAAGAAAGGGCGCTCGACCCTGTCGGGGAGCGCCCTTCTTCTAACCCGGACGGCTTCGAACGCCGCGACAAGTCGCCGGCAGGAGGCCATCGATACGGGAGTGAACCCTAGATATGTCTGCCGTTTTCGATTTCAAGAGGTACCGCTTGGACAATCCGGCCACGGCTTGCAGGCAAGGATCATCCTGTTTTTAGCGCCGCCAGCGTATCGTTTTTTTGCGCCGCCGCCGAAATAAGGAAATTTCCTCGTTTAAAACTACTATTTTTATAGACAATATGGAATTCATAAACGCGCGGCGCTTTCCTGAAGGAGGATCTGAATGCCAAAGACACTATCCAATCCCATTGAACTCGGCACCAAGGCGGCTGACTTCATCCTTCCGGATGCCAAAGGCGCTCTGCACAAGCTTTCAGATTTTGACGGCACGCCCGCGTTGCTCGTCGCATTCATCTCGAACCGCTGCCCGTTCGTCATCTTGATTAGGGAGCAGCTCGCTGCTTTCGCCCGCGAATATGAAGCAAAAGGCCTCTGGGTGGTTGCGATCAACAGCAACGATTCCGCCGCCCATCCCGAGGAGAGCCTCGCGCGGATCGGGCAGGAAGTCGAAACGATCGGCTATGGCTTTCCCTATCTCAAGGACGAGTCCCAGGCTGTCGCGAAGGCCTATGGCGCGGCGTGCACGCCGGACTTCTTCCTCTTTGATGGCAATCGCCGCCTTGCCTATCACGGCCAATTCGACGACGCGCGTCCGGGCAACGGCAAAGACGTAACCGGCGCTGACCTTCGTGCGGCTGCCGATGCGGTGATCGCTGGCGCGAAACTGTCGGCCGAACAGACGCCGTCGATCGGCTGCAACATCAAATGGCAGCCGGGCAACGAACCTTCCTGGTTCTCCAAAGCCGCCTGATTTTGGCCTCGCGGCAGCCGCGGGCTGCCGCTCCCCTTCCGGAATATCGTGAGACTTTTGATGTCGCTGAAGCGCAAAGATTTAGCCAGCAGTGATCCTCTGCATCTCCAGGCAGACGTGCTGGTCATAGGCGGTGGCCCATCGGGCGCCTGGGCGGCCCTTGCCGCTGCGCAAAACGGCGCGCGTGTGATCCTGGCAGACAAGGGCTATCTCGGAACCACCGGAGCGACGGCGCCGTCGAACACGGGGACATGGTGCGTGCCGCCCGGCGAGAACCGCCAGCAGATCGTCGAACGCCGATGGCAGCGAACCGGCAATCTTGGCGACCAGCGCTGGATGCTGCGCTGTGTCGATCAGGCCTATGAAAATCTGCTGAAGCTCGCGGAATGGGGGTATCCCTTTCCAAGCGATGACGACGGCAAACTCTACATCGCCAACCTGCGTGGTCCCGACTACATGGCGTTCATGCGCCGCCGCGTCCTCAAGGCAGGCGTCACGGTGCTCGATCACCATCCTGCGCTCGAACTCTATTCGGATGGTGAAGCGGTGACGGGCGCTGCCGGAATCGACCGGCAGAGGAACCGCGATTGGCGCGTCGATGCGGCCGCTGTCGTGCTCGCTACCGGCGGCTGCGCTTTTCACGAACGTATTCTCGGCGCGACCGCTCTGACAGGCGACGGCTATCTGATGGCGGCCGAAGCCGGCGCCAGCCTCTCCGGCATGGAGTTCACCGGCAAGTATACGCTGGCTCCCCACGGCTCCTCGCTCAACAAGGGCCTGCCTTTCCGCTGGGCATCCTTTTATCGCGAGGACGGAACGACGATCCTCGACAGCGATGGCAATCATCTTTCGAACGGCATCGGCGAACGCGAGAAGGAAATCGCCAAAGCAATGATCGAGGCTCCGGTCTATGCCGTGCTCGATCAGGCAGAGCCCGCACTCGAGGATTGGCTTCGCCGCGGCCAGCCGAACTGCTTCGTGCCTTACGACCGTGCGTCTATTGATCCCTTCAAGGAGATGTTCCGCGTCACCTTCAAGGCCGAAGGCACAGTCCGCGGCACCGGCGGCATCCACGTTGCGACATCCGATTGCGGCACCGGTGTGCCCGGCCTTTATGTAGCAGGCGATGCCGCGAGCCGGGAGAATATGACGGGCGCCGTCTCGGGCGGCGGCGCGGTCAATTCCTCCTGGGCCATCGCCAGCGGCTGGTGGGCGGGCCAGGGCGCTTCGGCGCATAGCAAACGCCGCGGTGAGAAGGCCTTTCGGACTCTTTCGAAGCCGCTCGGCGAGGCCGGTTTGCGGGCGAGCGGCACCGGGAAAGCGACGCTAACTGCAAAAGACGTCGTCAACGCCGTCCGCGCCGAAGTGATCCCTCTCGAGAAGAACTACTTCCGCGACGGCTCCCGTCTTAAGGCGAGCTACGAGACGCTGGATTCGCTCTGGATCGACGTTCGCAATCACCTTTCGGCCGAAGGCGCCGACCGGCTGAGGACCCGCGAGGCGGCGGCCATTGCGGCGTCCGGCCGCTGGTCGCTGACGGCGGCGCTCGCGCGCAAGGAAAGCCGCGGCATGCATCGCCGGAGTGATTTCAAGGGTAACGATCCGACATTCACGCGCCGCATCCTGCTGACGGGCGTCGATACCGTGGCGATCGGCAGCGAAGCGGAACGCCTGAAGGAACGCGCATCATGATCGAGATCGTCTCCGAAAGTCGCTGCGTCGAATGCGATATCTGCTTGAAGGTCTGCCCGGCGAATGTCTTCGACGCCACCGACGGCGTGCCGGTGATTGCGCGCCAGGACGACTGCCAGACCTGTTTCCTCTGCGAGATCTACTGCCCGACGGACGCATTGTACGTCGCGGAAAAAGCCGATGGTCCGGTGGCGATCAGCGAAGAAGATGTGGAACGCCGCGGGCTTTTCGGCAGCTATTCACGCGCGCTCGGCTGGAAGCGCGGCAAACCCGGCGGCTCGGAATTCGATCCCACCCACCGCATCCGTGTCGCCCAGGTGTGACGATAGACAGGAAGAGACCATGGACCGCATTACCGTTACCGACGTCTGCAAAACCTTTCAGCTGAAGCCCGGCCAGTTCGTCAATATCGACGGGCGCGAATCCGATCGCGTTACTGTGCTGAACGGCGTCGACCTCGCAATCCGCAAAGGCGAGTTCATCACTCTGGTCGGCCCGAGCGGCAGCGGAAAATCAGTCCTGCTCGACATCATCGGCGGGTTGACCGAAGCCTCGGAAGGCGCCGTCAAGATCGACGGCAAGCGGATCATCAAGCCGGACCCCAAGACCGGCTACGTTTTCCAGCAGTACGCCTTATTTCCCTGGCGGACGGCGTTGTCGAACATCGAATATGCGCTGGAGGTCCATGGCGTTGCGAAGCGCGAGCGTACTGAAAAGGCGCGCTACTTTCTCTCGCTTTTCGGCCTTTCGGGTTTCGAGGACCGCTTTCCGAACCAGCTTTCCGGCGGCATGCAGCAGCGCGTGGCGATCGCCCGGGCGCTCGCAACCGATCCGGAAGTCTTGCTGATGGACGAACCCTTCGCAGCGCTCGACGCCCAGACGCGCGAGATCCTGCAGACGGAGCTTCTGCGCATCTGGGAAAAGATCAACACGACGGTCGTCTTCGTCACCCATTCGATCGACGAAGCGATCTATCTCGCCGACCGCATCGTGGTGATGACCGCCCGGCCGGGCACCGTCAAGGAGATCATCGAGATCGACCTGCCTCGCCCCCGAGACGGCGACATCCGTGCAAGCACGGAATTCAATACGCATCGCGGGCGCGTCTGGGAGGCTCTCAGGGACGAAGTCAACAAGGCGCAAAAAGACTGGGCGCTTTCGCCCGCTTACGCAAACTGAACCGGGAGTAAGACGATGGCCTATGTAAGCGACAAACCCGCCTTTGGCGCCGGCTTCTTTCCCTCGCGGAGAAAAGATGCCTCTCCGCGCAAACGGCATGTCGAACTCGGCACCTTGACCTATGGCCTGCCGCTGCTCGTCGCCTTCTTCGCACTCTGGGAGATCGCGCCGCGGCTCGGCTGGCTGAACCGCATCTTCTTCCCTCCTTTCAGCGAAGTCTGCGAAGCTTGGTATGCCATGCTTCTCGACGGCGCGCTGTCGGCCAACATCGGCATCAGCCTGCAACGCGCCGCAATCGGTTTCCTGCTGGCGGTCGTCGTCGCTGTGCCACTTGGCTTTCTGATGGGCCGCTACACGATGTTCGAGAAGGTCTCCGATCTTCTCGTCCAGACGCTGCGTAATACCTCGCAGTTCGCGTTGCTGCCGGTCTTCATCCTGCTGCTCGGGATCGGCGAAGCCTCGAAGATCGCAATCACCTTCTATTCATCGATCTTCTTCCTGCTGATCAATACGATCAGCGGTGTGAAATCGGTCGATCCGCTGCTCCTCAAGGCAGCCCGTTCGATGGGGACGTCGGATCTCGACATGTTCCGCAAGGTCATCTTGCCCGCGAGCATCCCTTCCATCGTGTCCGGCGCACGACTTGCCGTCAAATCCTCGATCTTCGCCGTGATCGGCGCGGAAATGCTCGCCGCCAAATCAGGGCTCGGATTCCTGATCCAGCAATCGCAGCTGATGATGGAAACGGCCGACATGTACGCCGGCATCATCACCATGACCGCGATCGGCCTTCTGGTGAACTACCTGCTCGTCTGGTTCGAGCGCTGGGCGACCGCCTGGAAGGGCCACTCCGAAACATCGCATGCCTGATCCAACACGTTCTCAAGGGGACTTATCATGACCAGCTTCAATCTCTCCCTGCTTCGGCGCTCGTTCCTCGGCAGCCTGGCGGCCCTTGCTCTTGGCAGCACCGCGCTTGCGGCGCCGGCTTTCGCCGCGGACAAGCCCGAAGTGATCCGCATCGGCAGCACGGCACCGGGCCATCTCAAATTCATCCTCGAGCGTCATAACGGCACGCTTGCGAAGGAATTCGAGAAGGACGGCATCAAGGTCGAGTTCATTGCTTTCACGAACGGCGGTTCGGAAGCCACGACTGCGCTCGCGACGGGTGCGGTCGAGGTCATCTACACCGGCAACAATCCGGCCCTGCGCGTCGCTGCGGCCGGTGGTGACGTCAAGGCGATCGGCCTTTCCAGCTATGTGAAGTCCAACGGCTCGGCGATCATCGTCAAGGCGGATTCATCGATCAAGTCTTTGGAAGACCTCAAGGGAAAGAAGGTCGCCTATCTCGCGGGCACCGTTCGCCACTCGACCTTTGCCAAGGCGCTGAAATCGGTCGGCCTGTCGCTCGATGACGTCGAATCCCTCAATCTTGCTTTCGACGCGTCGGGGCCCGCCCTGGTTCGCGGCGATGTCGATGCGGTCGTTGAAAGCGGCGACGTGGCGGCCAAGCTCGTCGAAACCGGGCAGGCCCGGGTAATCCTCCATGCGAGCTCGCATCCTGAATGGTCCGCGCCTTACGTCATTTCGGCCAATGGCGAATTCGTTCGGAAGTATCCGGACCTCGTCAAGCGCCTCTTGAAGGTCGATATCGAAACCGCACGCTGGGCTGACGCCCATCCGGAGGAGGCAATCAAGATCTTCGTCGACGAAACGAAGTCCTCTGAAAAGTCGGTGCGGGAAACCTACAAGGACAATGTCTTCTATCAGGACCCGAAGATCACCCCGGAAGCACTCGCCTCGTTGAAGGCCGAGGAGCAGTTCATGGCCGATGCAAAGCTTCTCAAGGGCGCTGTCGACTATGACAAATGGATCGATACGAGCTATCTCGACGCGGCCTACAAGGAAGTCGACGCCAATCAATAATGCCAGCTGGCATTGCACAAAGCTCAGAGCAACACTTGCGGCCCCTCCAGCGGGGCCGCTTCACGTTTTGTCCGGATTTGACGTAACCGGAAATCGCAACTGCCGGAGGATGACAGGCTTGACTTACATTCCCTTGCAGCTAACTTTTTTAATGGATCGCAAGGCTCGGCGTCGTTATCAGCCACGATCCGAAAGGGCAGGCGCCGGCCGGGGATAGCGGCCCTGCTTTTGTCAAATGGCACCTTTGGCGAAATGAGGAAATGCCATGAATTACAACATTCGTCTGATCGTTGCATCAGTTGCGATCTTTTCTGCCTGCGGGGTCCATGCTCAGGAGGGAGATGCGAACGCAGGCGCAACGGTGTTCAATAAGTGCAAGGTTTGTCACGTCGCCGATACGGACCAGAACAAGGTAGGTCCGTCTCTGAACGGGGTGATCGGAAGAGTTGCCGGCACGCATGCCGGATTTGCCTATTCCAAGGCGATGGTCGAAGCGGGCAAGTCGGGGCTCCAATGGGACGAGGCAACGTTGCGCGACTACCTTCACAATCCGAAGGCGAAGGTAAAAGGCACCAAGATGGCTTTTCCCGGCTTGAAGGATGATACCGAAATCACCAATCTCCTCGCTTATCTCGAGCAATATTCCAAGAAGTAAGACGTGAGACCGCCGCTGTCGCGTGGTTTCATTGCCGTTTTCCTCGCAGACCGGCGTTCTGTCGCGGCGCAGCCGCGGCCTAGACGGCCTCATGAATGTAAGGATCACTTCGCAGTGAGGCCCGAGGCTCTCGCTTGAAACGAGAATAGGCCGCTCCACCTCTCGCAAATTCAGCTTGTGTTTGGAGGGCGCCGATGGACGTCTTTTCCCTCAAAGCCGGATCTTTCTCCGCTAGAATCGCGCTTTTCGCGCTGACTGCGGTTGCCTCTGGCGTTGCCCTCGGTTCGGCACGGGCCGAGCTGCTCGCCCGGGTTCCCGCCGCGCGCGAAATGGCGGTGTGCGGCGACATAGTGTTCGTCGGGACCAGAGGTTCGTCGGTCTATGCCGTGCCGTTGTCCGGCGGCGGCGCGCGGCGGGTGGCCACCGGATTCTCCGCTGCGAACGGAGTCGCATGCTCCCGCGGTCGTTTGTTCGTCGCTTCGAGCAACAGAATAACCGCATTCGACATAGGACCTGGAGGCGTTCTCAGCGGCAGGCGCGATATTCGCCGAGGATTGCCGAATTCGGGGGGCCATAGTCTTCGCTACATCGCGGTTGGCCCCGATTCCCGGCTCTATGTCTCGCTAGGGTCGCCTTGCAACATTTGCTTGCCGCGCGGGCTGCAAGGCACGATCGTCAGCATGAATCAGGACGGCTCCGACTTTCGAAGGGTCGCTTGGGGCGTGCGCAACTCGGTCGGCTTCGACTGGCGCGGCGGCACCATGTTCTTTACCGACAACGGCGCCGATAGAATGGGCGACGATGTCCCACCCGACGAGCTGAATGCGCTCCGGCCCGGTGGCTTTTATGGCTTTCCCTATTTCGGAGGCGGAATCCAGCTCACCGGGTTCGAAGATGCGCGGCCGCCCTCCCAGCAGATTCCGCCCGTTTTCAATTTTCAAGCGCATGTCGCAACCTTGGGAATCCATTTCTTCCGCAGCCTTGGCGGCGATGCTCTGGTCGCCGAGCACGGCAGTTGGAACAGGTCGGTTCCCGTCGGGCGCCAGGTGGTGCGGGTGCGGTTCCAAGGCAATCGCCCGGTCTCGGCAACGCCTTTCCTCAGAGACGTCGGGCGGCCCGTGGACGTCAAGGAGGCGCCGGATGGTTCCGTCCTCGTATCCGACGACGCCGGAGGCGCGATTCACATCTTCAGGCAATGACGCCGAGGGTTCCTTTTCAGTGACTCGTGTCAGGGTGAGGCTTTGTTGGTCGGACGCGCGTTTCCCTTCGTGGGCTTGCCAAATGAGAGAGCCTAGTTATACTATTTTCGCGAATATAGTATAACGGATGACGCGGTGTCTTTGAAGGAAATCGACCTTGTCTATCGCACCATGTTCGCAGAACTGGGGCAACGGACTTTTGATGCGGCGTTCGAAAGTGAATTCCCGCCGGGAGGACGATTTGTGCCGGTGACGGTCAAAAACCGGCAATATTGGTATTTCGACACGCCAACCGGAAGCGGAAAGCAGAAGCGGCAATATGTCGGGCCCATGGATGATCCTGAAATCGCACGCCGCGTCGAGGACTTTCAAGCTCTCAAAGATGATTTGAAATCGCGCCGGCGTCTGGTGTCTACATTAACGCGCGAAGCGGGGTTGATCGCGCCCGAAAGGCTGTCTGGGGATATCGTCGAGGCGATGTCGAACGCCGGTCTTTTCCGGCTGCGGGCGATCCTCGTCGGAACGATTGCGTTTCAAACCTATGCCGGTGTCCTTGGGGTTCGTCTTCCTGGTTCGTCGATGCAAACAGGTGACGCCGATTTCGCCCAAGATTACGCGATCAGCGTAGAAGTGAACGACAGCTTGCCGCCCGTTCTCGATCTCCTGCAATCCGTTGATCCGTCATTCCGGCCAGTCCCACATCGCTCCGGATCGCCGAAGGTCACGGCTTTTCAAAACCGCAATCAATATCGCGTCGAATTCCTCACAACCAATCGCGGCTCCGATGACTACGAGGATAGACCGGCGGACATGCCCGCGCTTGGCGGCGCTGCGGCCGATCCGATGCGTTTCATGGATTTCCTGATCTATGATCCCATCAGGACAGTGATGCTCCACAAGAGTGGCGTGAACGCTAGCGTCCCCGCTCCCGCTCGATATGCCATTCATAAACTGATCGTCGCCAGCCGTCGCCAGAATGACGGTGTCGGCTATCTTAAGCGCGAAAAGGACATACGTCAGGCAATACTTCTGCTGGAAGCCATGATGCTCACGCGGCAAGGCGGCGATCTGGAAGATGCGCTTCGAGAGGCGTGGGGGAGGGGGCGAGCATGGCAGGAAGGCATTCTAAAGGGCCTCGCTATGGTGCCAGACAAAAAAGCCGACTATCTGTCGGCCCTTATTGAAGTGATGAAGGAATTGGGCGCCGAGCTCGAAAATTTCCGCTAGAGCCCATGCCTGCCAGTGCCGGCTTCCCTGCAGGCTGTTGTCGGCCCTGCGCACTACTGGATGTAAGGCAGCTCCGGCATGCTCTGGGTGGCACGAAATGCCGCCAGTCGGTCGGCTGCTTTCTGTGCCGACAGCGCGAGATGGTTGACGAGGGCACTTTTGGCCGAAGCGCCGTCATGAGCGCGCACGGCCGAAACGATTTCGAGATGCTCCTCCATGAAGGGATCCACCGCAATGTCGCGCTTCAACGCGGCCTGAATGTGTTTACCGGCCACGAGAATGCAGCGCGTGCGCTTCAGCGCTTCCACGATTTCCGGGTTCTGACTATAGCTAATGCAGTCAATGTGCAGATCGGATTCCAGAGTATCGAGGTCGGCGGTCGGAACCTGTGGAAAATCGCTGACCGCTGCCTTCAGACGGCTCTCGATTCCATCCAGCTGTTCGACCGGTATCCGACCTATCGCGGCTTGCAGCGCCACCGGCTCCAGCAGAATTCGCAGCTCGTAGAGATCCCGGAAGCGCGCCTCGTCCAACGGAACGACCCACCATCGCGACCGTTCGTCCTTCGAGACAATGCCGACTTCGCGGGCATGCATGAGCAAATCGTGGGCGACAGTGCGCCCAACGTCGAGGTGGCGCGCCAAAGCGAACTCGTTGAGGCGCGCTCGCCCGAATACCGAGCGCAGGATAAGCTCACGCTCAAATTCGTAGTAATGCGGTTGCCAAGCGAAGCTCTTGGGGTTGAGCCCCGCCTGGTTCTCGAACTGGAGCATCTCCGGCGTGATTTTGATGCGCCGCGGCTCGTGGGTTCTGCCGACGAGCAGGCCGCGCCCATCAAACCGGCTGAGAAGGCCTGCGCTTTCCAGCGAGGAGAGAGCTTGCTTGACCGGGGACCGGCTGGAGCCGAAAAGTGCGGCCAGCGGCCCTTCGAGCAAGACGGTGCCTTCCGGCAGCGAACCTACCTCGATGCTGCGGCGAACCTGTTCAGCGATCGCCGCATAGGCCGGTGTCCCGCTGGAGTTCTGCCCGTCCAGCTTCTTTTCACTCAGGTTACTGCGCCGATCTGCCATGGTACGAATTCATTGTCCCCAAACCCATAATCTTCGCTCAGCGTGTGTACACCGGAGGCGACGGCAATGATCTTCTCGAAGATGCGTATCCCCGCCGCTTCGATTGTATCCCCGCCGTTGACGATATCGCCGCAGTTGATATCCATATCCTCCTGCATACGTTCATACATTTCCGTGTTGGTTGCAACCTTGATGCAGGGAGCTGGCTTGAAGCCGGAGACCGAGCCGCGGCCCGTCGTGAATACGATGACGTTGCATCCGCCGGCGACCTGGCCGGTTACGGCGACAGGGTCGTATCCGGGAGTGTCCATGAAGACAAAGCCCGGCTTGTCGATGATTTCGGCATATTCGTAGACCGCTTCGAGTGGCATCGACCCACCCTTCGCCACGGCGCCGAGCGACTTTTCGAGAATGGTCGTAAGCCCGCCGAGTTTGTTGCCGTGCGAGGGGTTGTTGTTCAGCTCGGCGCCGTTGCGTTCGGTATAGTGCCGCCACCACTCGATGCGCTCCATGAGCTGCTCCGCCACACGGGGCGTCACGGCCCGGCGCGTGAGAAGGTGCTCCGCGCCATAGATTTCCGGCGTTTCGCTAAGCACCGCCGTACCGCCGTTGCGCACGACGAGATCGGCCGCATAACCCAACGCCGGGTTCGCCGAAATGCCCGAATAGCCATCCGAGCCGCCGCACTGCAGCGCGACTTTCAGTCCCGACAGAGGGACCGTCGTGCGCTTTGCCGCGTTTACTGTCGGCAGCATCTCGCGAATCATATCCGAGGCGGCCTCTACGGTCTTGCGCGTTCCGCCCAGGTTCTGGATTGTCATCGTGCGCAGGAAGGGACCTTCCTCCAACCCGAATTTCTTGACGATCGGGTCGATCTGATTGGTTTCGCACCCGAGGCCGATCATCAGGATGCCGCCAAAGTTCGGGTTTCTCGCATAGCCGCTGAGCACCCGCTGAAGGTAGGTATAGCCTTCGGTCTTCGTGTTGATGGCGCAGCCGGTGCCATGGGTTAGCGCCACCACACCGTCGACATTGTCGTATCCCGCCAGACCACCGCGGTTGAAACCATCGGCGATGGCGCGGGCCACCGTGGCGGAGCAGTTTACCGACGTGATGATGCCGATGAAGTTGCGCGTGCCGACGAGACCGTTGGGGCGCACATAGCCTTCGAATGTACGCCGCTCGCCTTCTGGCAGCAGGGGCGTCGGCCGCGATTCTTCGGCGAAGTGGTGGGTGGCGCTGCTTTCCTGCATGGCCAGGTTGTGGAGATGGACATGGTCGCCCGCCGCAATCGCCGTCGTCGCAACGCCGATAACCTGGCCATATTTGAGTACAGGCTCGCCGGGCGAGATTTTCCGCAGCGCCATCTTGTGGCCACTCGGGATATCCGCCCGTGCCGCAATCTCATCACCGGCAATGCTTGCCGTGGTGCCCGCGGGGATGTTTTCCCGTGCGACCGCGACGTTGTCAGTCGGGTGAAGCTGGATCACCGGAGCTATCGTTTTCGACTTCATCTTGCCTTCATCCGTAAAAAATGATTGTTGCATGCATAAATCAATAGTGTTAAGCACTCAGAAGTCAACGGGGCTGTTGGCAAAAATTCGACAGGGAGGAAGCCGGCGTCGATGTACCCTCACAAATTCAACAAGTCTTTGAAATCCATGCCCTTTGCTGCGGCCGTCGCCGTAGCTTGTTCGCAGTTTTGAAGAATTGCCGCCATGTCGTATGAATTTGATTTCTCGTTTCTGAACGATTACGGACCCGACCTGATCCATGGTGTCTGGCTTACGCTGGGCATGACGGCGGTTTCGATCATTCCCGGCTTCCTGCTCGGCACGGCCTGCGCCGTCGCCCGCCTTCACGGCGGCCCCTGGCTGCAGCGGGTCGCCACCGTCTATGTCGAAAGCATTCGCAATACGCCGCTGATCATTCAGGTATTCTGGCTGTTCTTCGGGCTGTCCGCCCTTCAGGTCCACATCGGCTCATTCCCTGCCGCCGTGATTGCCCTCGTCATCAATGTCGGCGCCTATACCGCCGAGATCATGCGCGCCGGTTTCCAGAGCATTCCGCGTGGCCAGCTCGAGGCGGCGTCCTGTCTTGCGCTCGGGCCGGTGCAGTCGCTGGTATCGATCCAGCTTCCTCAGGCGGTGGAGCGTGTCTATCCCGCGTTGGTCAGCCAGTTCGTACTCATGATGCTCGCCACCTCGATCATGTCCCAGATCTCGGCGGAGGAACTGACCGGCGTCGCCTACATGATCCAGTCCTTCACCTTCCGCGGCTTTGAAACCTATCTGGTGATCGCCGTCATCTATCTCGCGCTCGCCTCGCTTCTGCGCCTGGTCCTGCTCGGTGTTGCGGAAGTTTCCTTCCCCCGCCGCCGCCGGCTGCGCACCCCGCTGTAAGGAGCCGTCCATGTTCGGATTGAGTATCCAACAAATCGCCTACATCTTCCAAGGCGCCGGCTGGACGATCGTCCTGTCAATCTTCGGCTTCGTGGGTGGCACGATCCTAGGGCTGCCGCTGGCTCTCGCCCGGGCGTCAAAAAATTCGGTTACCAGCACAGCCTCTGCCGGCTTAGTCCAGCTCATCCAGGGCGTGCCGCTGCCGGTGATCATGTTCGTGGTCTACTTCGGCATCAGCATCGGCGGCTATGAAGTACCCGCACTCGTCGCGGCTGGCATTGCCATGACGCTCTATTCCAGTGCCTATCTGGGCGAGATCTGGAAGGGCTGTATTCAAGCGGTGCCGAAGACGCAGTGGGAAGCCGCCGAATGCCTGGCGCTCACCTCCGTCCAGCGCCTCGTCCATATCATTCTCCCGCAGGCGCTTCGCATTGCCATCCCGCCGACGGTGGGGTTCCTGGTGCAGATCGTCAAGAACACCTCCTACGCGGTTGTGATCAACTTCTTCGATCTGACCTATTCCGCCAAGGTCATCAACAACTCGACCTTCAAACCGTTCGTCGTCTTTACGATTGCCGCGCTGATCTACTTCGTCATCTGTTTTCCGATGTCGGTCCTGGCGCGGCGCTTCGAGCGGAAGCTTCACCGGATTTGAGAGAGGAAACCAATGAACGTTTCGTTGCCAAAGCAGGCTGCCCCCCAATCGAACACAGAGAAGACTGCGATGCCGGGTTCCTCGACGCGGATGGTGCATTTCCAGAACGTGCGCAAGAGCTTCGGCGCCATTGAAGTGCTGAAGGGTATCGATCTGGAGGTCTCCGCCGGCCAGGTCGTCGCACTGGTCGGACGCAGCGGATCGGGAAAGAGCACCGCATTGCGTTGCGTGAACGGGCTGGAAAAGATCGATGGCGGCGAACTCACCGTCTGCGGTTACGACCTCCGAGCGAAGGATCTGAACCTGCGTGAACTGCGTCACGACGTGGGTATCGTGTTCCAGAGCTATAATCTCTTTCCGCATCTGACAGTCGAGCAGAACGTCACGCTCGCGCCCCGCAAGGTCCGTCGCATGGGTGCGGCCGAGGCTCGCGAACTGGCCGCCGAGGTTCTCGCCCAGGTCGGACTCTCGGACAAGATCAACGCCTATCCCGAGCAGCTTTCCGGAGGCCAGCAGCAGCGGGTCGCGATCGCGCGTTCGCTGGCCATGAAGCCGAAGCTCATCCTTTTCGACGAAGTTACCTCGGCGCTCGACCCCGAACTGACGGGCGAAGTGCTGAAGGCGATCGAACGGCTGGCCGCAAACGGCATGACCATGATGGTCGTGACGCACGAGATGGCCTTTGCCCGGTCGGTGGCAAACACCGTCGTATTCATGCACCAGGGCAAAGTCTGGGAGACCGGAAGGGGAGACATTCTTGTCAATCCGCAAACCGCCGAATTGCAGCAGTTCGTCGGCAACGGGCTTTGACCGCGGTTCTTAATCCCAACCTACTTGTTTCAATGGAGGAGTAGTAATGTTGAATGTGAAGAAAACCCTCGCGCTCGCCACGGTGGCGCTGGGCACGTCGTTCGGATTGTCCGCGGCGATGGCGGCCGATGTTCCGGCCGCGATCAAGGAACGCGGCAAGGTCCTGATCGCCATCGACGTCGGCCATCCGCCTTACGGTATGCTGGATGCGCAGGCCAAGGAGACCGGATCGGATGTCGAGACGGCGAAGCTGCTGGCTGAAGACCTGGGTGTTCCGGTCGAAATCGTGCCGGTTTCCGGCTCCAACCGTGTGCCCTCGCTGCTCGCCCGCAAGGTCGATATGGTGATCGCGTCCTTCTCGATCACGGCCGAGCGCAAGAAGGTCATTGCCTATTCCAAGCCGTACGGCGTCATCCCGGTCGTGATTTCTGCTCCCACGGGCGACGCGATCAAGGGCGCAGCTGACCTGGCTGGCAAGTCGGTCGCCGTTGCCCGCGGTACGACCGCCGACATCGAATTGACGCGCCTGGTCAAGGACAGCGGCGTTGATGCCAACGTCGTCCGCTACGAGGATGAAGCGACGACCAACACCGCGGTTGCCACGGGCCAGCAAAGCATCCTTGCTGCGGCGCTCTCGACCGCCAACGACGTTGCGGCCCAGAACCCGGGCCTCGGCATGGAAGTGAAGGTCAACATGGCTGCCTATCCGATGGCTGTCGGTCTTCGCAAGGATGACGCGGAGCTCAAGGCCTGGGTCGACGACTGGGTTGCCACGAACCTGAAGAACGGCAAGCTCAACACGATCTACGAAAAGTACTTCCATCAGTCTCTCCCGGAAACCATTCCGGAACAATAATCGCCTCCGAAGGCGACCGGACGGGCATGCGTGCCCGCCCGGCTTTCCCGCACTACATCTATTTAGACATTTGCCAGGAACAGCCATGACCTCCGAAGCCCGTACTCCGTACCGCGGACTCTTTCCCGTCGCTCCGACGCCCTTCAAGCCCAATGGCGAGATCGACATCGAGGGACAGCGCCGCGTGCTCGACTGCATGATCGACCAGGGCGTCGATGGAATCTGCATTCTGGCCAACTATTCCGAGCAGTTTCTTCTGACGGACGAGGAGCGGCGGATCCTGACGGAAGTCAGTCTCGAGCATGTCGCCGGGCGCGTTCCCGTCATGGTGACCTGCAGCCATTTCAGCACGCAGATCGCGGCCGCCCGTTCAGCCCATGCCAGAGAGGCCGGCGCCAAGCTCATCATGCTGATGCCGCCCTATCACGGCGCAGGTATCCGGCTCGACGAACAGACGATCTTCGACCATTTCGCCCGCGTCCAGGAGGCTGCCGGCATTCCGATCATGGTGCAGGACGCACCGCTCAGCGGCGTCAGCCTGTCTGTGCCTTTCATGGTTCGGCTCGCCAATGAACTGCCACTCGTCCGTTACTTCAAGATCGAGGTCGCCGGAACCGCCGCCAAGCTCAGGGCGCTGATCGCTGCCGGAGGCGCGGCAATCGAAGGCCCGTTCGACGGCGAAGAGGCCATCACGCTGATGGCAGATCTGGACGCCGGTGCCACCGGCGTCATGTCGAGCGCGCTTCTCCCGGATCTTATTCGCCCGGTGATAGAGCATCATGCGGCCGGAAGGCGAGACGAGGCTGCAAAGGCGTATGCGCGTATTCTGCCGCTGATCAACTACGAAAACCGGCAATGCGGCCTGCGGGCTGCCAAAACCGTGATGGCAGAAGGTGGCGTCATTGCCTCTGATACGGTACGTCATCCTCTCGAAGCGATGCATCCGGCCACCCGCGAAGGGCTGCTGGAGATCGCCCGCGAGTTGAAGCCTCTTGCTCTGGAATGGGGCAAGTAGAACAAAGGATAGAGACATGACGATTTCAGGCGATCTTTTGATTGGGGCCACGAAAAGACGCGGCACCCAGGGCGAACTGCACGCTGTCGAAGCTGCAACGGGAAATGCGCTTTCTCCTGCCTTTGGCGGAGCCTCGGCGGCCGATCTTGATGAAGCTTGCGCTCTCGCCGAGAAGGCGTTTGACAGCTATCGCGCATTGCCGCTTGAAGAGCGGGCGGCGTTTCTCGAAACGATCGCGCAGAACATCCTGGATATCGGCGATGAACTGATCGAGCGTGCGATGCAGGAGACGGGGCTTCCGCGGCCGCGTCTGGAAGGTGAGCGTGCGCGCACCGTCGGTCAGCTGAGGATGTTTGCCGGCGTCGTGCGCGACGGCGGTTTCCTGGAATTGCGGATCGATCCGGCCCAGCCGGAGCGGAAGCCACTTCCGCGCGTCGATCTGCGTCTGCGCAACGTCCCGCTCGGACCGGTCGCTGTTTTCGGCGCGAGCAATTTTCCTTTGGCCTTCTCGGTTGCCGGCGGCGATACCGCATCGGCGCTGGCCGCGGGATGCCCGGTTGTCGTCAAGGCTCATTCCGCCCATCCCGGCACGTCCGAACTGGTCGGCCTCGCCATTCAGAAGGCTGTCGCGCAGTGCGGGCTGGCTGAGGGCGTGTTTTCCCTGCTTCATGCGAACGACCGCAAGATCGCGCAGGGCCTCGTTGCCGATTCCCGCATCAAGGCTGTCGGCTTTACCGGCTCGCGCGGAGGCGGCACCGCCTTCATGAGGATTGCCGCGGAACGTCGCGAACCGATTCCGGTTTACGCGGAGATGAGCAGCATCAACCCCGTGTTGCTGTTTCCGGCCGCGCTCGCAGCGCGTGGCGCTGAAATCGGCAAGGCATTCGTCGCCTCGCTCACACTGGGCGCGGGTCAGTTCTGCACCAACCCGGGCCTCATCCTCGCCATCGACGGCCCCGGGTTCAACGAATTCCTGAAATCGGCCGGCGCAGCGGTAACGGAGGCGCTTCCGGCAACGATGCTGACGCCCGGTATCCTGTCGGCCTATAACGGCGGCGTGGATGCCCTGGAAAAAAATCCGACGGCGAAGGTCGTCGCCAAGGCGGCGAATGCCGAAGCCATGAAGGCCTGCGCCGCTCTTTACATGACCGAAGCGGAAGATTTCCTTGCCCGTCATGAATTGCAGGACGAGGTCTTCGGCGCCGCCTCCCTCGTCGTGCGGTGCCCTGATCTCGCAACGCTGAAGCGTGTCGTCGAAAGTCTGGAAGGTCAGCTTACCGCCGCCATCCACATCGACGAAGGCGATTACGAAACGGCGCGCGGCCTGCTGCCGCTGCTGGAGCGCAAGGTTGGCCGCATTCTGGTGAACGGCTTCGGCACGGGCGTTGAAGTCTCCCATGCGATGGTTCACGGCGGCCCGTATCCGTCGACCGCCGACGGTCGTTCGACGTCGGTTGGAAGCCTCGCCATCAACCGCTTCCTGCGCCCTGTAAGCTACCAGGATCTGCCGGATGTGCTCCTGCCGCCTGAACTTCAGGGGACCGGAAGCGAAGGTCTGCCAAGACGCATCGATGGAAAATTGAAAATATGACGACCCGCAATCTCACGGACATCACGGGGCGCACTCGGGTTCTTGGTATTCTTGCCGACCCGATCGCTCACGTGAAGGCCCCTCCGGGAATCAACGGTATCGCGGTAAAGCGCGGCCGTGACGCCGTCATGGTGCCGTTTCAGATCGCACCCGAGAAGCTCTCCATCTTTTTGGATGGGCTTCGCGCTCTTAAGAGTTTCGATGGCGCGATCGTGACCGTACCGCACAAGGGCGCCATGTCTGGGCTTTGCGATGAGATCAGCGATCGCGCTCGAGCGATGGGCGCGGTCAACGTTATCCGCCGCGAAGAGGATGGACGCATCGTTGGCGACATGCTTGACGGGGCCGGCTTTCTCTCCGGTCTCGCCGCTGCCGGCATCGACGTGGCCAACCGGAGGGTCTACCTCGTGGGTGCCGGCGGTGCCGCAGGCGCCATCGCCTTTGCGATGGCGGCTGCGGGTGTTGCTCATCTCACGCTCGCCAACAGGACCCGCGCCAAGGCGGAAGCCTTGCGCGAAAGGATCGCCGCCGCTCATCCTGAGGTCTCGTTGTCGGTCGGAGACGAAGATCCCTCCGGGCACGACATCGTCGTCAATGGCACGTCGCTCGGCATGAAGCCCGATGACGCGCTGCCGCTCAATGTTGAGCGGCTCTCGTCATCCATGGTGGTGGCCGAGGTTATCATGGAACCCGAGATGACACCTTTGCTTGTCGCGGCAAAGGAAAACGGCTGCCGCATCCATCTCGGGAAACCGATGCTGGAGCATCAGCTCGAGCTGATGGCTGATTACTTTAAACTGTGATCTGGGTGCGTCGTGCCATGCTGTAGGCGAGCGGGTTGGACATAAACTTGCCCCCGCGTCGACACGCAGGATCGTCCTTCGGCTAGACTGGCAAGGTCCCTTCACGCACCGGGCATTCGATGCTTGGAAAGGCGATCCGCAACCTATCTTCATCTCCTTGAAGTGGCCGCCGCAAATTATCGGAGTATCGCCGGTCTAGGTCCACACGATGCGATCCAAGGACGTGCAAAAACCCGAGCGTGGACGTTGCTTCGTCTAAAGACGTATCCACTTACGCCATTTTAATGATGACGGAGTCTAACGCTCGTGATTTCGCAGGGTTAGTACTTTTGCCTTCGATCAAAGTAGGAACTTGCGACACGAACGCCGGCGATGCAACGCTGCAGACGTCTGGGGTTTTCCAGCGATGGAGCGGTCCTAAGCGATGTCACTATCCCTTCTTAATGCGACACAGCTTCAGATTGGCCGTCGCACTCGTCAAGTCGGTAAACTTCTATCAACACAGGACTATGGCGCCCTCATTGCGCGTGCAAGATTAAAGGCAGCGGACTGGCTAAGACCACGCAACGTGGTTTGGCCGGTGTTTCCCGACGACGTCCTGGCGGCTGATCTCGCGCGGCCTCCAGTGGCAATGGTTCCGAAAATCGCGCCGGGCACGCCGATCACTCTGAATTGGGTGACAGGGCCAGCCGGGCCGGGGTCGGGTGGCCACACGACGGTTTTCCGGATCATCAAATACCTTCAAAGCAAGGGTTATGTGAGCCGCGTCTATTTTTACGATCCCTACGGCGGCGACGGGAAGTACTACGAAATGATCGCCCGTGAACACTACGGGCTCACCTGCGATATAGGCAATGCACGGGCTGGCATGTTGGACGCTCATGCAGTGGTGGCCACTGCATGGCCGTCGGCCTATGCTGTTTTCAATGCGCGGTGCTCTGGAAAACGCCTCTATTTCGTTCAGGATTACGAGCCCTTCTTTTACCCGGTCGGCACCAACAGCATGCTTGCCGAAAACACCTACCGTATGGGATTCCATGGCATCACCGCCGGCCGCTGGCTGGCAGAGAAGCTGTCGCATGAATTCGGCATGAAAACCGATTATTTTCCCTTTGGGTGCGACACGGCACAATATCGCCGAGACGCCTCCTCCGTCCGCACCGGAGTGGCGTTTTATGCACGAGCGGGCACACCTCGCCGTGCAGTCGAACTCGGACTTCTGGCGCTCGAACTGTTTGCAAAGCGAAAGCCCCGCGTGCCATTGAATTTCTTCGGTGAACAGATCCGTGATCTTCCGTTTAAATTCATCAATCATGGATTGGTGACTCCCGCAAAGCTCAATGAAATTTACAATCAGTGCTTTGCGGGGCTGAGCCTGTCTCTGACAAACGTTTCTCTCGTGCCCCACGAAATGCTTGCATCCGGCTGCATTCCGGTCGTGAATGACGCCGATCACAATCGCATGGTCCTCGACAACCCTCATATTCATTATGCTGTCCCAACCCCGCATTCGCTGGCGGCGGCGCTCGAAAGCGTAGTCAATATGGCTGACTTTGAGACAATCTCGAGACGCGCGGCCGAGAGCGTTCTAACGGCATCCTGGAGTGATGCCGGAGCAGCGGTCGACGCCGCATTACGTCGGGTTCTAAATGCATAGTTTCAGATGCCGATCCTCTGCGTCCGCCAGCGCCGGAGCGGCGCTTTGACCCGCGAGCTGAGAGCCTGGAAGGCCCACAGTGGATGGAGGGGAAGCGAAGACATGCCGGCTTTTTTTCGTCTTGCGAGCGCGCGGGCGGCTGCCGACCGACCCACCTCCGGATCAATCCTATATGCAAGCTCTTCGAATTCTTCGGCCGGAAAGTCCCGAAATCCCCTGGCATATGCATAGTTCACGTGTTCCAGCGCGCTACGCGCCAAAGTTTCACGGGCGATCCGCAATAAAGATCCATCAGTATCGACCTTCTCGCCCAACCCAGCAAAAACCGCCTCGAAGGACTGCCAGAGTTGCGCTAGATCGATAAGGTGCCCTTTCGCCGAACCTTGGCCGAAGTCTTTCTTGTGCATATTGGAGGCGTGAAGACGATAGTAACCTTGATCCACATTCAGCAGGAAACCGATATCCGAGACGGCAGAGGTACGCAGCCACATCTCGTAATCACCAGCGTGCGGGAGGTCGGGACGATAGCCTCCGATCGCTCGAAGAACGGACGTTCGCATGACGGCTGTGGGCGTGGGAACCACATTGTAGGCTGACCGGCAACGTTCATGCAGCCATTCGGTACCAGGCCAGACAGCCCACTCACCCGGTTCGCCACGACTGACCGGTAAGCTGTCGCTGAAATCAATGCAATTTCCGTAAACCAGTCCCACGGATGGCTCCGCGGCCAAAAGCGCAGCAGCCCTCGTGAGAGCGCCTGGAGTCACGAGATCGTCGGCCGACAAAAGCAGGACGAACTCTCCCGTCGCTGCATCCAATCCGTCATTGTAGGTTTCAATATGTCCTTTGTTTTGCGCGTGCTGTATTACGCGCACTCGCGTATCGGAGCCCTGGAGCGATAGCGCGATACTAAGACTGTCGTCGGTGGACTTGTCGTCGACAATGATGACTTCGACTTGAATACCGGGCTGGTGATTTGTGACGCTCCCAACGCATTGTCGTAAATAGCAACCGTAGTTATAGCACGGTATGACAACGCTCACGCGAGGAACATAATGCAGGGGCTTGGCTTTCGTCACCCTTCCCTTTGTTAATCTTATAGACCGGCGGCTGAGAATTTCCAATTGCGATCCTACCCTCAAACCTAATGCCATCCGTTCCCTCGCCGCATATTTTATTGCTGGAGCTAAGATGCGGCCATACATCCAAACGTGGAGCGGGCTTCGTCAAAGGTTCGAGTTCCGAAGCACTTGACAGCTTCCATCCAGTTGTTCCGCGCGGGGCGATCCTGGTGAATTCGATCGGCCGCCGATGGCTGCTAGCAGGCGCCGGCGCGTCGGAAGGGAGGTCCCCGATTTAGCCGAGATCATCACCGCGATATCCTTTGGTGTGACTTTCGACATGAATGTCTCGAAAGCGGCTTCGTCCAAAGCGATCTCGTCATAGCAGTTCGCGCACAGCATCCTATCGACAGACCAAGGCACGCCGCCCAGGACCTCGTCGACATAAACGCCATAGAGAATGCCTTCGGAAAAATGCAGTTGTGCGGCAATTGCAGACTGCCACTGCCTTCCCGTCGTTTCCTCGACCCGCCGGAGCATCGAACGCACAATTCTGGGATCCCAGACCATCGGCCAGCAAATGTAATCGTGCAACGGGATTTGGTCGCAAGCCGGGAGCCCCAGTAGCTTTCGTGCCACGCGATGCCAGAGAATGTGTCTGGGCAACCCCGCATGCACGGCGTCAACAGCACGATAGAACCGGGTCTGCTGGTCGCGGTAAAACATTTCGACTGCAAACGGGCGCACAAAGACGATGTCGGAGTCGACCAAGAGCGCCACATCGGCTTGCGATCGGGCGACAGCTTCCAGTTTGATCAACTGTTGGACGATCCAACCTCTGACCGGCGGGTAAGGGCGATGCCAATTTACCCACATGTTTCCGGGGACAGACAGGAAGTTTCCCGGCAGATATTCGTCGGCGGTATGCACTTCACCAACCCCGGCAAACGCTCGCCGGTCGGCCGCGGGAACGATGACGCAATGAGCGACCTCCGGCGGTCCGAACCGTTGGAGAGAGACACTCAGATCACGGCACAGTTCGAGGTCCGGCCGATAGCTTGGCGTTATAACTGTCAACGTTGCCAATGCATTTTCCCCCTTTTGCTGGACCCTACTGAAAGCGCCCAACGGGCTCGACCGGCGCATTCCAGCCTAGCGCCGAAACGGCTTACGTCCGCTTGTCCCGTCGGCGTGTTCCAGCGTTTTGCTTGCAGCCGTTTTTCTTCGATGACCGCGCACTTTGCGTATTCGCTCTGTGTTGGAAGATGGCAGCGTGCCTGGCGCGTCAGCATCCAGAATCCACAGGCCGCTTCCGAGAAGAAAGAGAACGAGAACGTAGGCGGCGTCCCATAAATGGACCGTCTGTCCGACCAAACACCAACTTGCCGTCGAGATGAGATAAGCGGAGCGGTATGCTCTGTGTCTCTCATCCAAGCCGCGCTTCAAGCCGACGGACGCAAAACAAATCGCCACCGAGCCGCCGATCAGAAACAACGCGGGATATCCGTGTCCAACCGCTGTGCCCAACCAGAAATTATCAATACTGGAAGCCATCCAGTCAGGGCGATCCCATCTGCCAAAGCCTGTGCCCAGCCAGGGATGATTTGAAACCGATAACCAGCCGTACTCCGAAATAAGGTTACGGGACCAGTATGACATCGGGTCGAAAGTCAATCTGCTGGCAATGACTGCGATCGGCGAGCGATGCGTTATCCAGCCGGCAAGCTGAGCCATCAAAAGCAAGGAAATCGTTACAGCCCAAACCAGTTTCAGGCTGGTTGCATCCGCCAGTCGCTTCCAGAAAATCAACAGACACTGAAATGCGATGCCAAGAAGAGGCCCGGCAGAGAGGGAAAGCGCTGCAGTGAGCCCCACGATCCCGGCCCTCCAGCATTTTTCGAAGAGCGATTTTCGGTATCCCAGGACCAGAAAAGCCAACGCAAATCCGGTGCTGCAAACGATACCAAAGAGTATCGAATGTTCAAACGGCCCCTGGACTCTCCAAAGACCCGCCCGCGGAGTCATCAGGTCTGCCGCGTAAGTCGGTAGGAACATGCCGAAGATACGCAGGGTAGCTTTCCAACCGGTGCCGGCCTCCACAAGCGCAAGGGGTAGCAGTGCCGCTATGACAGCAAAAAGCACCTTCACCATCGCTTGAAAGTCATCGGCGTTGCGGATGCAGCAACGCGCCAGAAAGTATGCACCAAGGGTTTCGACGAACGAGATGCCGACCGGCTGTAGGGCTGATGTGCCATGCAGCAGCAGTAGGGACATGCCTTTCCAACATGCAAAAAGAATAATCGAAAGATCGGCGGCTCTGATCTGCCCTGAAGCCCCCTTCGCCCAATGGAAGAGGCAGGGGACGACGGCAACGCACAAAAGTATGCGGTAGGCCGACATCCGGAGAGGGCCGAAATAAAAGATCCAGGGGACTGCAAGAGCAACGATGAAGACGACAACGGGCCATGAATGGCCTCGTGGCGCCGCTTCGAGATCCCGCTCGCTTGACCTCTTGCCCGCGACAAGGCGCGGCGCTGCGGCGGCGGACTTACGTGGCGTGAAAAAAGCTCGTTGCGCGATCGCTTCGGTATTGGCCGTCATGGCGCAATCCATTTTCCGCGCTGCCCGGACGAAATCGCGCGGCTGCCTGCAGATCGTGCAGAAGGAGGTGTTGCCGCGCCTCCATCTCGACGGTCCCTTTGATAGGTCGGCTGAGGCGTTACCAGAAGCAGATTGCCGGAAGTAAGAATAGTCATTTCGGGCCCAGTCCTGGTTTCGACACTTCGAAGAAGACCAGTTTAGACGAAGGGCGCTCGTCAGCCACCAATCCCTTAGAGGTAAGAGGGTCGTCAAAATTCCTGTATCCCGGCGCGGATCAGGGTATCGCTATGATGCCCCCGTCATCGTAAAGCGAGTGGAGGCAAGCATGGAAGGGATCAGTCGCCGCCATGTCCTGGGCCTGGCCGTTCTAGCGCCGATCGCAAATGCAATGGGGCCAATCGGAAAACTCGCGTTCGCGCAGACTGCGATCCAAGGCCCGCCATTTCCTGGTCCAACCCTCTTCGTAAAGGGTGTCTATCAACAGCCTCCGGAAAAAATGGAGGTTTGGAAAGCGCGCGGGGTCAACACCCTTTTTACGGTGAATGGCGGTGGGGACATCGGCCTTTGGACGCAGGAAGCGAACAGGCTCGGACTTTACATGGTTCGCGAGCCCTCCGGTCTCGACGTTTCCGGCCCAGTTCCGAGTTTTTTGGTTGTCGACCATGCGGCATTCGAGCGCGACCTGCGGGAAGAAAGACTGCTCGCCTTTGCGTTGATGGACGAACCTTCAAACGTTAAGCCAGGTGGAAACGGCATCACCTACGAGGGTGTTACTTTGACACCCGCCGAAGTCGATGTTGTCGCACGAAATTGGGCTGTTGGCGGAAAGCCGCTGTGGATCAATCACCTCGGCAACCACGTCAACAACGCGTATGTCGAAGAAATCATGTCCGACTACGCCGATAGTCCCTACATCGATTGGCTGGGCCATGATTGCTATCCAGTCGCGACGGGGACTGACATGATCCTCGAACTCGACGACTACAAATCCACACAGCAGGGCCATGCCATTGACAGGCTACTGCTTTGGAGCGGGGGCAAACCGCAGTTCTCGATCATAGGACTGACCCAATTTAACGGATCCGCGGGTCAAGAAACGACTCCGGCGGAGTTTCGCGTGCAGGCGTGGTCGTCGATCATCCACGGGGCCGCGGGCGTGATCTACTTCACTTTCAAATTCTCGCCCGAGTTCTCGTACGATGCCACTCCGCAAGCGCTCATAGACGAGCTGAATACATTTCATTCGGAGATCGACAAGATCGAGGACATCCTGATGGACTCGACTAAAGGCGGCCGCCGGCCGTCGTTGCTGCTGAAGGCCGTTGGCGCCTCAGATTCCGGTCTGCCCTATCCCTTCGAAGGCTGCTCGGTGCGAACCGAGACAGGTGAATACAAGATCATTCTGAATCTTTCGAATGAACCAGCCGAACTGGCATACGAACCTTGGGGGCTTTCCCAGCTCCGCTTCGATCCCTACCAGTGCAGGAGGGGGTATACTCCAGCCGAACTAATGGGGTGATTTCGGTGAGGTCTATGCCTCAACAACGGAGCAGACCAATCGGAATAACGGCTTGCCCCTCATTGGGGCTTCCTTTTGACAGGCCATACCGCCACGTAGTCGTGCGCCGAGGTCAAGCCCTCCAGCGGTACCATATCAACGACGAACATCCTCTTTGGAAGTCCAAAAACCGTATAACCGATATCGATAAGCATAGATATTGATAAAGGAAGTTTATTTCTGTTCGTCTCTCCATACTCTTCAAATAATATGGCCCTTGGATGATATCTTTCTATTATTTCTCTCCCGCCCTCCAGAACTTCCGCCTCGAAGCCCTCAACGTCAAGCTTGATAAAGTCTATCCGCGATATACCGTGTTCAACAGCGTAGTCGCTGAGGCACCTGACAGGAACCTGGATCACGTAAGCGGCGCGTCCTTCGTCCCCCTTCAGTGATGCGGCGCCTGCATTCATGTCTGGCACGGACAACGACATTTCCGTGTCTTCTTCACCCAATGCGATCGGATGGATCATGATCGGCGAATGGGTGTTCTCGCTGACCGTCGCATCCAAGTAAGCCCGTATGACCGGATTGGGCTCGAAGGCATGCACCCTACCCTCACCTCCGACGCGAGCAGCTAAATGCAGGCTGACCAGTCCTAGAT
>NZ_JBNDHT010000098.1:0-26429 GCF_056755115.1 Rhizobium sp. SVR5-2C
TTGATCCCCAGTACGAATGTGAAAATAGTACCTCGCCATCGACGGACAGTCTCCTGTTACGCGACCGGAGAACAATCGAGGCTGCCCATTGTTCCCGTTGGTGGCGTGCGCTTAGCCATCAGCGGAGAGCGTCCAACACCGCCGCCAAACTACCGAGTGCGTCCGGAGCGCATCGGTCACACCGGCCGCCAGCGGCTCTCTCTGCGGGGCAGACAGGGCCGTCGCACCAGACTTGGAAATATGACCAAGGGGCTCGTCCAAAGGGTCAAAGATAGCGAGCCCCTGGTCTAATGGCGGCCTCGGATATTGGGTAACGGTGGCCGTCACGGCGCTGTGCTTTGGGGCTCCAGCGCCTAAAACTAAAGCTCCGGGGAGCCTGCTGGTCAATAATCAATTAGGGTTAGGATCGAAGGGCCCGCCCCTACGGAAAGCGAGCCCTTGCCGCGCGTCATGGATCCCCTGCCATTCAGCGCGGGATTGACCACGCGGCACCCGGAGAGGGGTGTCATCCGGTTGAACAGGAGGAACTGCCACGCGGCCGAATTGTGCTAAACAAGGCTGGTTCCGTAATGTTCCATAAAAAGCCCGCCGGAGCGGGTCAGGTCATTGGGAAACGCGCGGGACCGATGGACAAAAAGAAACCCCGCGTGCTGTGGAGAGTCGTTACGGGCTCAGGTCGCCAGTGTGGCTGGCTGGATGCGCTGGCAGCGATGCCAAAAGCGCAATCCATCGAATCAACGAGCGGACGGGCCTTGGATTCCAGTACGCTGCCGTACGATCAAAAAGAAGCCCTGCGGAAACGGGGCAATGAGGATCGCGCGACCTTCCGAGGGCAAGGAAGGGGCAAACAGTAACCCGTGCCACACGATCCCGAAGGTACAACGAGCAGATTTTGCGAATGTTCCAGACCTGCGGCGCGTGGGCATTAGCCGAAGAAGACGACCAGCGCTGCGGGCTGCAGAAGGCCGCCCCAGAGCCTGCTTCCATGAACCACGGCGCCAGGGGTTGGATTTTGGGGATAGCGCCGTGGCTTGTCATGGCGCTGTCTTGGGGTGACAGCCTCAGGCGTCGAAGACGTCCTAACTGAAAAGGCTTGTGAGGCTATAGAAGAGTGCCGAAATCGTGGCAGCGGCAGGCATCGTGATGATCCACGCAATCACGATATTGCCGGCCAATCCCCACCTCACGGCTGACAACCGCCGCGCCGCCCCAACGCCAACAATCGCGCCGGTAATGGTATGTGTTGTCGAAACCGGGATGCCAAGCCACGTGGCACCAAACAGCGTCAATGCTCCACCTGTTTCGGCGCAGAACCCCTGCATTGGATTAAGGCGCGTGATTTTCGACCCCATTGTGTGGACGATGCGCCAGCCGCCGAAGAGCGTCCCTAGTGCCATCGCAGACTGGCAAGCGATCACCACCCAGAACGGCACGCGGAATTCCGAACCCAAGTAACCTTGGCTGAACAGCAATACGGCAATGATGCCCATTGTCTTCTGCGCATCATTGCCGCCATGCCCGAGCGAATAGAGGGAGGCGGACACGAACTGCAAGATGCGGAACGTGCGATCCACGGCGAATGGCGTTTGCCGTACAAAGAGCCAGGAAACGAGAAGTACTAGTAGCAATGCAAGGAAGAAGCCGACAGCCGGAGAGAAGAAAATCGCTCCGACTGTTTTCAGGAAGCCGCCCCAGACAATTGAACCGAAACCCACTTTCGCCCAGCCTGCACCGACGAGACCGCCAACCAGCGCATGCGATGAACTGGAAGGAAGACCGAAAATCCAGGTGACGATGTTCCAAACGATTGCACCCATCAAGGCCGCAAAGATCACCTGCGGAGAAACAATGACGGGATCAATGATGCCCGTTCCAACCGTCTCTGCCACATGAAGACCGAAGAACGCGAAAGCGATGAAATTGAAGAACGCTGCCCATAAGACGGCGTATTGGGGGCGAAGCACACGTGTAGACACGATGGTCGCAATGGAGTTGGCCGCATCATGCAAGCCGTTCAGAAAGTCGAAGAATAGCGCAACGACGATCAAGCCAACGAGGAGTGGCAAAGCTAACGAAACGTCCATCAAACGTTCTCGATGACAATGCCGCTAATCTCATTGGCGACGTCTTCGAACCGGTCGACGACTTTTTCGAGTTCGCCGTAGATCTCACTGCCGATCAGGTAGGCCATGGCGTCTCCCTTGGCCCCATGGCGCCTGAACAGGTCTTTCAGGCCTTCGTCGTGGAGTTCATCGGCCCGGCCCTCCACGCGAGTGACCTCTTCCGCAATGGTAGAGAGGCGTTGCGCGTTCGTGCCAACCTTGTTGAGAAGCGAAACTGCTTCTGCAATGAGGTTTGCCGCCTTGACGATCTCCTCGCCCATCTGCTGCATCAGCGGATCGAAGCTCGATTGCTCGAACAGCCGGATGGTCTTGACCGTCTTGTGCATCATATCGATGGCATCGTCCATCGACTGGATAAGGTCCTTGATGTCACCACGGTCGAACGGTGTAATGAAGCTGCGCCTGACCGCGAGCAACACCTCGCGTGTAATGTCGTCGGCTTCGTTCTCAAGGGTGATGATGCGCCGGCAATTTTGATCCACGTCCGTGCCGTTCAGAAGGTCGCGCAAAGCTCCCGCAGCACTGACGACGGTCTTCGAATGCTTAGAAAACATATCAAAGAAACTATCCTCCCGCGGCATCAGCTTACGAAAAATGTCCATCATGAAAAGTAGCTTCCAGGCTCCGCGTGATTGTCATAAATGTGTCATAAATGCCCGCAGGCGGTCGGGGCAATGGGAAACCGCGGTCAGGCTTAATCTTATGGCGAAAAAACCTCGCAAACGGCAGGCACAGGAGCCACGTGCTCTTCTTCGGCAATTGGCCACAGTCCCCGATAAGCTATTTGCAGGGCGGTTCCCGCAGCAATACGCGGCACTGTGCTTTCGCGACAAACGCGATGCATCTGGGATAGAGGTTCTTCTCATAACGTCGAGAGACAGCGGCCGGTGGATCATCCCCAAGGGGTGGCCCATCGAGGGGAAAAAGCCGTTTGAAGCTGCAGCCACGGAAGCGTGGGAAGAAGCAGGGATACGTGGAGAAGTGAAAAAGCGGCCAGTCGGTCGTTACACATACTTGAAGGTGCTAGACGGCCAGGAGCTTGTACCATGCATGGTAGATGTCTTTCAGATCAGGATGGCTGAGAAGAAAAAAGACTTCAAGGAGAAGGGGCAGCGGATGCTTGAGTGGGTCAGCCCCGAGGAGGCGGCCAGACGCGTCAGTGAGCCCGAGCTGAGAACACTGCTCCTCGGCTTTAAACCGCGAAAGAATCGAAACATAAAGACACGCGCGGTGCCGGATAGCTGCAAATAGCTACCTTGGTGCGCGGATCGTTAATTGCGTTGGCGTAGGTGAGCGGCAAGTGCAATAGTTGGTTTTTTGCAACGAAGCGGACGATGCGCGGCGGTCAACCCGCTATTCCGATCTTGCGATCGAGACCGCTCTGACGCTGGGCCTGGTGTTCGGCTTGCGGCTGCGCCAGACGGAGGGTTTGCTGGCATCGGTGCTGAAACTGATGGGACTGGATCTCGCCGTCCCGATCACACGACGCTGAGCCGACGGGCACGGAGGGGTCGATCATTTGACAGACGGCGAGGCCGCTCCGTTTGAGCAGAAGGGCCTGTACACGTCTTCATCGACAGCACCGGGCTTGAAGTCTACGGCGCGGGCCAGTGGTTGGAGGAGAAGCACGGTGCCAGATCTCGTCGCAGTTGGCGGAAGTTGCATCTGGCGCTGGATGCCGACAGCGGCGAGATCATCGCCCACGTCATGACCGACCAAGACGCTGGTGATGCCTCGCAGGTGGAGCCGCTACTCGACCAGATCGACGCTCAGATCGGTCAGTTCACGGCCGATGGAGCCTATGACGGTAACCCGACTTACGACGCCGTCGTCAAGCACAGCGCCGATGCTGCCGTTGTCATTCCGCCCCGCGCCAACGCGGTGGAAAGGCCGGACACCGAGCCGCCTACTCAACGAGACCAACATATCGCGGCGATCAAACGGACGGACGAATGAAGTGGCAGACTGCGACTGGCTACGGCAAGGGTTCGCTGGTCGAGGCCGCGATCGGTCGCTACAAGTCCATCATCAGTGGCCGATTGCGCGCACGAACCTTCGGAGCGCAACAGACCGAGGTTGCCATCGGCTGCGCCGTTTTCAATCGGATGCTTGCGTGCGCACACCCGAAATCCATCCGTCGCATTGGAACCACCTCGTAAACGACGGCATCAAAGATCAGAGTCCAAAAACTCTCCGATCCCCGCACCAACGCTCCGCTGGTGAGATTTTTGACCGAAGCTAAGGTTCCATCCCAGAGGGTGCCGAAAACTACAAAGATCGATTTTGGGGATCGCACCGACGATTTCAGCCCGATGCAAATCCACCACATACCGAGTGAACGACTCTTCCCACCTCAAAACCTCCTGCTGAATGGCCGGTCCCGCCGGTCCAACATAGTACGAGGGAGAACGGTATGGTTTGGCGGCGTAACGTGTTAAGTTAACCATCGTGAGCGGGGTGCTTACATGGGACGATTTCATACCTTCGCCGCCCATCTTGTTATCGTGGGCCTCTCCCTGTCGGCGGCGGCCTCGGGAGAAACCCAGCCAAAATTTCCCCCCGATGAGACGTTGAACGTACCGTCGCTCACCTTGACGGACGAGCAGTTCCTGCGGGGCGACACGGCGAACGGCGTTGCTGTTACGCTCACGGGCGAGCTTCGGTTTCCCGGTTGGAACGAGCATCTTCCGGCTGTCATTCTACTCCACGGCTCCGGTGAAGCGACAAGTGTCACGAGTTCCCGATGGAGCGCGATTCTCAACGGAATGGGAATTGCGACATTCCGCCTCGACAGCTTCGGCGGCCGAGGCATAGAGGAGGTTGAAACAGATCAGTCGCGGCTGAGCTTCCTCGCACAGTTCTACGACACCTATCGCGCCGTCGACGTGCTCGCCGGTCACCCGCGTATTGATCCTTCCCGCATCGCCGTGATGGGCTTCTCGCGTGGTGCCTCCGCTGCGCTCTACACAAGCATGCGGCGCTTTCAAACGCTTTATGGGTCGACAAAGGCGCCTATCGCCGCGCATGTGTCGTTCTATCCTGCCTGCAACATTCAGTTCATCGGCGAACTCGACGTCGCTGACGCACCGATCCGCGAATTCCATGGCGCGGCGGACGACACGACCCTGGCTACGACCTGCCGCGACTACATTGCGCGCCTCGCCGCCACGGGAAAAGACGCTGTGATGACCGAATATCCCGGAGCGCACCACGGATTTGATAATCGTGATGTACGACCGGGTTTGGTTGAAAACGCACAAACTTCGCGCAACTGTCAGCGCCGCGAAGAAGACGGCAAGATACTGAACGTCGAGACTGGCAAGCCCTTCAGCTACGATGATGCTTGTGTGGCACTCGGTTCGACCGTGGGTTACGACAAAGTCGCGGCTGAGGCGGCACAAGCAGCCGTCAAGAGGTTTCTAGCTGAAGTATTTCACCTCAACTGATCCGGTATCCGGGGTCAAGCATTTGAAGGGCGGTCGGCGTTTCTCGCAGACTCGCTGCCTAACCACTTGTGTGAGCCTTGAGCTGCGGATTTAGGCGTCCGGCGCGAAGCGCGGGCATGTTTCAAAGATGGCTTGAGATCAAGCCTTTGGGAGGTCGGGCCGGAGGCTCCGGCCGTGCGCTGGGGCGCTTTTTGGCATTGCCTCGTGCTGGTGCCGCGCGGTCACCTTTTTTTTCGCCAGTTCCACATGCTGTAGGCTCTGAGGAACACCGCCTTCTTCACGGGCGAGCTCAGACCGCACTTGGCTGCAAAGCGCCAACAGCTGACATGTCAAATGTCCGGTGCTAAGGCTTCATGAAATGGAGGGTTTTCATGAAGCACGAGGATTTATGGGATGTCGAAGCGGCCGAAAGTTATGATACGCCGGGAACCGGGATGTTCGCTCCTGAAGTTCTCGATCCCGCCGTCGACCGACTTACCTCTCTCGCGGAGGGCGGTACAGCTTTGGAGCTTGCGATTGGCACCGGCCGAGTAGCCATCCCGCTCTCTGAAAAGGGCATATCCGTCAGTGGTATCGAACTCGCGCCAGCAATGCTTCGGCAGTTGCGCACGAAGGTGAGCGAGAATGACATCCCTGTGGTGCTTGGCGATATGACTATGGCGACCGTGCCCGGACAATTCAATCTGGTATACTTGGTCTTTAATGGCATCTCGAACGTTATGTCCCAGCAAGAACAGGTCGAGTGCTTCCATAATGCCGCGCGGCACCTTCGTCCGGGCGGACGGTTCGTCATCGAACTTTGGGTTCCGACCATTCCGCATCGGTCTGATCCACAAGCTGTTATCGGGCAGTCGCATGACGGATACATGCTCATCGACACATGCGACCCTGTCGCCCAGCACGTCGGTTCGCACCATTTCAACTTCCGCGACGGCAAGGAGGCCCGTCTCTTCCGGTCGCCGCATCGATACATCTGGCCCTCTGAGCTTGACCTAATGGCTCAAATCGCCGGATTTAGATTAGAAAGCCGTCATGGTGATTGGATCGGCACTCCGTTTACTGCGTCATCCAGATCACACGTTTCAGTTTACCGGCTTCCGCAATAGTAAGGTCCGCTTCTCTAATCGGGCATTCTAGTCAAGCTCTTTCCGTTTTGTTCGTCGATGGCCTGATCGTTCACGCGGGTCACGCTTCTCTTCGCAGTCTGTTGGCTCCATTTGTTCGGAGCCGCTGCACGCATGCATGGGATCAGGGTCTGGAAAGCCGTGCTTTGGGACGCGCTCGAAGCGCAGCGGACATAATCGGCTTCATCCATCCCGTCGTCCGCATGGGACGATCCGGCCAGGATCGGGTTCGAGGGCTGTGTTAGATCATGCTGCAGCCTCCGATCGGAACCGGAACTCTGTACCATCGACCCACATGCGATGCAGCAAGACGGCAATTTTGCGAGCAACAGCGACGATGGCTCGCCGCCGTCCCTTTGTCTTCATCAGGCGCACACCCCATGCTTTCAAACTACTCCAGGCAATCGACCGCATAAGCATCGCATTGGCAGCAGCGTAGAGCGTCGCCCGTACATCGGCGTCACCAGCGTGTGAGATGCGGCCGGGATTGTCTTTTTCGCCAGATTGGAAGCGCCGCGGCGTCAGTCCGAAGTGGGCTCCGACAGTTCGCGAGCTTTTGAAACGGGTTGGGTCGTTGACCGCAGCCTTGAAGCTCAATGCCGTGACGTATCCAACACCTGGAACACTCATAAAACGTGTTGTAATGGCGTCTTGGTTGGCGGCTCTTCGCACTCGTCGATCTAGCTCGAGGAAAGCTTCGAGGAGCATTTGCCTGGCCTCTAGCATCGGCAGAAGCGCAAGACTGAGCGACAGGTCGCTTTCGATCGTGCCGCGGACGGCCTCCTCGAATGCACCGCCCCTGAGACGTATCGGCAGCTTGACTCCGAAGACTTTGAGCAGCCCACGAATTTCGTTTTCGAGATCAAGACATTTCCGCTGCATCACCTTTCGGCTGGTGAGAAGCGCTCGGATGTAATGGCTTTCAATGCTCTTCACATGCACCCGGCTGTACCAACCAGATCGAAGCAGTTGGGCGATTCCACGTGCATCGTTTTTGTCCGTCTTATTCCGCATGGCCGAAAGAGCGGCATTGACTTGACGAGCCTCCATACACACGACATCGAAGCCAGCCTCCGTCAAGCCGTAGGTTAGGTGCTGCGAGAGCGTGCCAGCTTCGAGCCCGACCTGCTGGATCGGTTCGCCGAACTCGTTGAAGCAGCGAACAAGGTCAGGCACGTCCGATGGAACTGACCGCTCAAGTCTGACTTTCCCGGCCTCATCGATAATGCAGATTGCCACTGAGCGCAGTGACACGTCCAAAGCAGCGTAAAACATCGTCATCTCCCTTCATCCCGGTTGCACCGGGACTTTACTAGGAGCTTGCCTCTTGTGGGACCGCCCGATTACGCATGCTTTGGGCGGTGGGCTCAAGGGATGGACGCAACACACTATTCTTTTGCTAAAGAGGAGTGTGGACATGAAGCGTCGCAGTCGCCTGTATCTTTCTGCTGCTCAACGATCGGAAATCTGGGACCGTTGGCAGGCTGGCGAGTCGATGAAGTCGATCGGTCGTCTTTTTGATCGAGGATCGTCATCGGTATTTTCAGTTATCTCGCCGACCGGTGGGATACGCCCAGCCGAGCGGCGGCGCGCGGCGAAGGCACTTAGTCTGGATGAGCGCGAGGAAATATCCCGCGGGCTGAGCAGCCAACGTTCCCTACGATCGATTGCCTACACATTGGGCCGATCTCCATCTACGATCAGCCGTGAAGTTCGTCGCAATGGCGGAGTTGACCGGTATCGGGCCGCACGCTCAGACCAGGCTGCCTGGGATCGCTCTTTGCGTCCCAAGACATGCAAGCTGGCTTGCTATGCGTCCTTGGCCCGCACAGTGTCTGCCAAGCTAAACCGGAGATGGTCGCCAGAGCAGATTGCTGGCTGGCTCAAGCGCACTTACCCAGGGGAGCCACTCAAACAGGTGTGGCACGAAACGATCTATCGCAGCCTGTATATCCAAGCCCGCGGGGTGCTGAAGAAAGAATTGCTTGAACACCTCAGGGCAAGCCGAACAATCCGTCGTTCCCGGCACGCCAGCATGAAACGAAGTGGCTTAGGCCAGATCAGGGACGCGATTTCCATAAGCGAGAGACCTGCGTCCGCTGAAGACCGTGCAGTTCCCGGTCACTGGGAGGGCGATCTTATCGGCGGGTCGAAGAACAGTTACATCGCAACGTTGGTCGAGCGACACTCGCGCTACGTCATGCTGATCAAGGTCGCAAATAAGGATACCGAAAGCGTGGTCTCTGCGCTGATAAAGCAGTCGCAGAAACTGCCGGGCGAACTCTACAAATCACTGACCTGGGATCGGGGCAAGGAGTTGGCTGACCATCAACGATTGGCAATAGCCGCTGACGTTGAAGTTTACTTCTGCGATCCCAGGTCACCCTGGCAGCGCGGCTCAAATGAGAACACCAATCGATTGCTGCGCCAATATCTACCGCGCGCCACTGACCTGTCCGTACATAGCCAAGCCCAGCTTAATGCAATCGCCAGACAGCTCAACGAACGTCCAAGGAACCTTGCTTTATCAGACGCCCGCGGAGAGATTTGCAGAGTGTGTTGCGGCGATCAATTGAACCCACTGCCGATTGCGGTCATTGGACCGCGTCAGCATGGCGCCCTCAATCCCGGCCAAAACTTGCATCCTAGCCGCCTCCCAGAAGCGGACATCGCGGTGGATTGGCGAGGCGGAAGGTTTGCGCTGAATGCAGCATCGTCGGAACTGGTATCGCAGTGCCAAATGCTCCAAGCAGCGCAATAGGATACCCGGTCGTTCACATAGAGCTCGTCATGCGCGGAAGACGTATCGGCCGCAACGCCCTTCCGATCTTCGGCGCCTCGGAGTTGGTGACTCCGACCGTCCTCAATTGGATTTTGCCACCCGCCGCGTATCGAATCTTCGCAGTGGCGGCGCGAGTTCTCAAATCCCTGACCCGTCGAGCTCCTGGGCGTCGTCTCCTTCCCAAGGGGAGGGCATCGAGGTGCGATTGAGATTGGCTGAGGGCATCGGCATCCAGCATTTGATTTCCGGCTCGGCATATTCGATGATCCGGCCTGGCGAGGAATCAGAGGCGCGCCAGCCTTCCGCACCGAACTGATCGCCATTCGACCAATATGCGAGGTCAACTTCTGCTGGCCCCTGTTCGGATGGGCGGATCGTGACGAGGATCCGACTGCCGTCTTTCGGAGCGCTTGCCATCTGGCGCCAGCGGTTTGGCTCATCCATCGTTTTCCTCCCGCCTTGCTGTAGGTTGCGAGTGTCTCCTCGATACCGAAAACGGTCAACTCGAACTTTGGACAAGCCGTCCTCTATCGGATCCACTTGGTTTGCGACCTCGCCTCGGACGAGGACGGGCAGCGAGCAGTTTTTTCCGGAAGATCTCGGCTGGGGTTATGCCACCGCCCTCGATCTCGGCCGCAAAGATTAGGCTTTCGCGAGTGTTCATACGGGCAACAACTATGGAAGCCGGCAACGCGGCGGGATATCATCCCCTTGGGCTGCGCTCGAGCTTTGTGATGACCGGTTCGAACTGATTGTCGACTTCTCGCTGGCGCCCAAGCGAAGTCAAAAGTGAGGCCAAACTCTGGGTTGCCTTAATTTCCCAGGCTTTCGCACCTTGCTCTCGCGCAAGATCCATTGCTTCCCGGAAAGAAGCCTCTGCATCTACTGGGTCGCCCGCGCGCTGCAGCTGGACTTCGCCACGAAGCCGAGTGAGTTCTGCGGCAAAATAGTACTCACCGGTGCTTCTGGCGTGTTCCAGCCCTTGTTCAATCGCTGTGACGGCCTTTCCGAGATCGCCTGATTGAATATAAGCACTCGCAAGCAGCCCCAAGTAGCAAGACTTATCGATCTTCTGCTCTCCAAGCCCGTCGCATACGGTCTGCATGCTCTGCAATCCAGCGGGATCATGATTGTCAGTGCCCATCGCCCAACCTTTGAAGAAATTTCCCATATTTTCCCAAAGCTTGAGGCCATGCTCATGCGCCAGCGGAACGAGCTCCTCAGTCGCGTGCTTCAGTTTGGCAGTGTTGTTCTGCAGGGCAAACAATATACAGCCGTTACCGAGGCACGCAGACAGCCTGTATTCCCATCGCTCAACCCGGGCCGCGGCTTGCTTGCGCGTTACGGCTTCCGCCTTGCTGTAGTGCTCGAAGGCCTGCCGTGGGTGACCAAGAATGTGCATTGTCCAAGATAGATATAGATAAGCCATGCTCGGGAAATCGCTGCCGACCAACTCGGCCTGTGCCTCATGGCCGAGCGACCGTTCAAGATATCGGCGGGCGCCCCTGAAGTTGCCGCCGCAAAAGACGCTCATGCCTTTGAACTGCAGGCCGAGAACGCGCGCTCTGAGGTTGTTGCTTTTTTTGCCAATTTCGATCAGCTGGTCGCTAGCCCATTCGGCATCGGTGAAACGAGCCGAGTTGAAGGCAGTGCCGAACAATCCGTCCAGAGCGCTGATCAGCGCCTCCGAGTCGCCGAGCTCCTTGCTGAGACGCATGGCGTTGCGATACGCTGTACTACCCTCGCGCGTCACATATCCGAACGTGGCGTATAGGACATCCCCTCGCTTAAGTTCGAAGCACAGGGCCTTTTCGCTGCGCTCCCGCGAAGCCGGCAACCGATCGAGACAAGCCAGGCCCATCGCGAACATGTTGGCTGCCTCGACCTTGGCCCAAGTCTTTGCAACGTTACGTCCGGCAGCGAGCCAGCAGTCGGCCGCCCGCCCAAACATGCCGGCCTCTGCAAAATGCTGGGCAAGCAGCTCAGGATGTTCTGCCGCATTCTTCGGGTCCAGGCTCTCTATGGCTCGCGCCACCTTTCCATGTAGTTCCTGCCGGCGCTCGCGCACCAGCGTGCTGCGAGCCGCCTCCTGCAGCAGGGCGTGCGTGAATGCATACGAGGAGCTTTTTGCGGAGAGCTGAGGTGCAACGAGCCCCGCCTCGGTCAGCCCCACAATCGCCAAGCCGAGAGCCCTCGTCGAAAGGCCGCAGAGATGGGCCAACAGCTTGAGATCGAACTCGCGGCCGATGACCGCGGCCATCTGCGAAATCACCTTGCCCGGTCCCAGCTTGTCCAGGCGCGACAGCATGGACAGTTGCAAGACCCTGGGAACGCGGACGTCAGGTTTGGGGGCCTCTTGCTCCCGATGATCGAGAGGCAGACCCGTCTCCATCGCAGCGCGCGTAAGTTCCTCGACATAAAGCGGCACGCCTTCAGCCGTGTTCAGGACGCGTGCGCGTGTCTCTTCCGAAAGGTTTGCGCCTGCTGCAACGTCATGAACCAGCGTCTGGGACTCACTTCGGCTCAGGCGCGTCAGCTCCATTTCGAATACGTGCCTGGCTTTTACGCCCGTCCCCGCGGACTTTCCCCGACTGGTGACCAATATCAACATCGGGTGCGAGGGGGCTTCGTTGACAAGCGCGTCCAGGACGTCGCGGGATGACGGATCGATCCATTGCTCATCCTCGAACGTGGCGAGAACAGGATTGAGTTGAGCGAGATGGTGCAACCAGTCCACCAGAACCCGGCGCGAAATGGTCTGTTGGCGTCGGGAGCTCAACTCCACAGGCGGAGAACCTGGCTGGGGAACGAACAACTGCGGAATCGACAACAGCCTCGCGAATATCGGCAGCGATACATCTTTTGGAATCCCGCTCGTTGCCAGAACAGCCTCGAGACGGCGCCGCGTGATGTCTAGCGGGTCCCCGTCATGGATGCCCGCGTGGCGTTTCAGAAGATTGAGAAACGGGTAGAAGGCACTGTTGGAAAAAGTCGCCGAACACTGAAGCGCCAAATGCGTGCATTGCGGGATCCGCTGCTGGACCTCGAAAGCGAGGCGAGATTTTCCGATGCCTGGTTCTCCGAATAGAATAACGACCCGGCCGCGACGTTCCGCGATCACCTTGTCCCAATGTCTGACGAGGCTGCGCAGCTGCGCGCTGCGGCCGACAAACTTGAACAATCTGGCCTTCTTGGCAAACCGGCTTTCGAGGACTCGAGGCCGTTCAACACGCCAGACTCGGAGTTCGGGCAATCCCTTCAGCGAATGCAGCCCCATATCGGTGAATTCGAACGCGCCGGCTGTCGCATTGTAAGTGTGCTGATCCGTCAGGATGGTTTGAGGGAGCGCGAGGGCTTGCAGCCTTTGAGCCAGACTCGGAAGGGGGCCAAAAGGGACAGGCGGTACGCCAACCCGCGCGTC
Source organism: Rhizobium sp. SVR5-2C (assembly GCF_056755115.1). Classification (NCBI taxonomy): domain Bacteria; kingdom Pseudomonadati; phylum Pseudomonadota; class Alphaproteobacteria; order Hyphomicrobiales; family Rhizobiaceae; genus Rhizobium; species Rhizobium sp. SVR5-2C. The sequence goes on from NZ_JBNDHT010000098.1 coordinate 12,897, forward strand.
GAGAAGCTTGCCCACGACTGCAAGGCCGCTTGCAATTCCGATACGCACTTGGACAGGCGGGCCACCAGGGACATCGATGCTTGGTGCGATTTGTACGATGTCCAATGCCGCCTGTATTGCACGGTCGGCATCGTCCTCCTCTGTGGCCGGATGTCCAAACAGTGCCAGGAGAGCGTCGCCACTGTAATTTACAATCCCTCCATCGCGCATTCTCACTATGTTGGTGCATCGCTGGAGATAGCTCTCGGTCAATTGCCTGAAATCTTCCGGTTCCAGGCGAACAGCATACTCCGTGGAGTTTACGAGGTCACAAAACAGAACGGTTATCTGCCGCCGCTCGGGACGATCCTGAGCCGGACCTGCTTCGTTCAGCAATTTGATGGAGGCCAGTATTTTCCTGCGCGGACCAAGCGGGATTTGCATTTCCTGCAAGTCCTGGTCCGAGAGAAGGCGCAGAGATTCGAAGTCTATCTGAAAGAGAGCAAACGTACTTACAAACTGCTGAAGCCCCAAGCCGCCGAGCCATTTCGCAACGTCGTCCATCGTTAGCTCCCAATCGGCAGCCTGTAGCTCTCATCGAGCGGCCAGTGTCGCACAGTAGGCCCAGCAACGATGTGACTGGCCCAAGCGGCTGTCAACCCAATAGGAGCGGAGGAATGCCGAAGCTGCGGTCAGCCGCAGGTGACGTCGGCGTAGAGCAAATGATCTGCCGGCCCATAGGCGACATTGCTCTGATCGAAGCAAAACCGCTTCGGGGTAATGCGCAGGAGATAACGCTGACCGCAGACTGCGGGCAGATACAATTCGAACAGCCGAGGCGATCTGGATGGAGCCGGTTCCGTCCACCGCGTGTGCCCCGCATAGGAAATATTCTGGATGAGCTTCGCCGTGCGCAAGGTGGCGATCCCCTGCCTGACGAGGGTAAATCCCGCTCCCTTGACCTCATCCATGCTCGGGTAGCCGGCTCCGGGAACGGCGGCGGATGTCGCGATCGTCTGTTGGCGTACCGCCACATCGAATCGCACATCGTCGCGTTCGGGAACCCCGCCGTAGTCGTTGATATACTTCCAGCTGACACGAAGCGCGCGACTGGCATCGGCCTTGTCAGGCGGCATCGGGAGGACTTCGACGGCCGCGTCGACGAGTCTGGTGCCGTCCGTCTCCGGAGCGGGGCAGGGCGTGTAGAGAGGCCGATAGCCGCACTCCGCGCCACCGGCGCCCCATAGGCAGGTGCTCAATCTCTCCCAGTCCGCGGCACCTATTTCCGGGCTAATCGCGGACAGGTCATTGCCGTCCCCCGGTACCATCCACGGGTGGATTTTGCCAGCGCCACCGCGGCGTGCCCAGTCAGTCCTGTGTCGGTCGATCCGCTGGAGTGTCTTTTTCTCGTCCCGGAGAACGAGTGTCTGTCCCCAGCCGGGATTGGTTATGAATGGTTGCAGCCCGACGGCATCGGCAGCCAGGCGCCTGCCCGTCAGCTGGGTCGTCAGCGTGTGGCAGTTCGTGCAGTTCCCGGTCGGATCCCGCACCGTCCTGGCACGCGCGATGTCGCCCTCGTACTTGCTGGTATATCCGGATCCGATGATGCGGAAGGGGGCCCCTTCGAAGCGGGATCTTTCGGGCAAATAGTCACCGAGACCAAATGCAGCGGCACGAGCATCGCTGCCTCCGAGCAAATACCCTACCCTTGACTGTCCCACGTGCGGATCGATGACGTAGGGACTTTTGTTGTCGTGGCACGAATGGCACCGGATCTGGAATGTCGGGTCGTACAGCGCAGCCGCCGCCGCCCGCCCGGTGGCATCCGTATAGGAGTGGCCGCCCGGCGGAGCAAAGGGCCTCGACCAGTCGAACCCGGCACGATCCTTACGCCCGTCAAAGAACACGATCTCGCCGGAGCTCTTGTTAAAGCCGATCGTGCCGAGGAGCGCAAAGCGCGGATCGGAACTTTGCCAATAGGGATCACTTGCGACCTCCTGGCTGCTGTTCGACTTGCGGCAGAAGAACAGCCATTCCACATTGCCGCGAACAACACGATGCAAGCGCGAGTTCAGCCCGCAATACGCGACCGTGCCGGCCAGCGAAGGCTTGTCGCATTTTGGGATGCTCGTAGTCCATTTGACCACGTTGCCGGAGACGTCCCGATGCTGAAACTCGAGGACGTGGCCGGGCTTGTCCGGATTGGGAACCAGATCGACAATGTTGCCGTCGACTTCGAGCGGAAAGATTCTCGCATCCGGGCTCCCACAGTCTGCTTCGGGAATGGGCCCGAAGACAGCGCGAGCTTCATCGCCAAACCGCGTAACGACGTCGATGCTTTGGGACGCCGGCTCCCAGAATATGTCCCCGTTCCAGCGCAGCAAGGCATCGGCGAAGGTCTCGTCCGAGATCGCGCCGGGGCGCCCCGATCCACCGGAATTGCCTGCCAGACCGGCAAAGGCGAGTGCCGCAATGACAGCCGAGCCAGCGGCAAGCGTTCTGCGCAGGTGCCGCAACTCACCGTCCCATGGGCTCGAATTCCGGTGTGTCGGCGTAGACAGTCAGCTTGCTAAACCTCCAGGTCCCGGCGCCATCCCTTTCGAGGGTGCCTCTTACATCCGCCGTATAGTCCGGCTCAGGCAACACTCGATCGCCGTCGCTTCGTTGAATAGTGACCATCATCGTCGTCTTCGATTCGAGAAAGGCCTGGCTCTTGTCGAGGCCGCGCAGAAGCGTATTGGCAAGAACGTGTCGGGGTTGGAAGACATCTTCTGTCTGGTCGAATTCTTGCTTAATCTTCATTTTGATTTCTTCATTCGATGCTGCGACGTAGATTCGAATGTTTCCCTCGCCGGTGCAAACCTCGTAGCTTCCGGTTACAGTAAACAGAGCTGCGAACCGGTCGGCATCACGCTGATCGAGAGCCCAGGCGTAGCGGCTGAACAGATCGTTGATCTTTTGCCGGTCATCAGGCGGCACAGTGACGCCACCCCACTGAGTTTCAATAGCGGCGTCGATTGCAGGCTCCGGCTGCTTCTTTGTGCATTCAGCGGCAAATGCCGACGGGCAGGGAGTCAGCAGGATTCCAGCGGCAACGGCCAGTGCCGCCGGAAGCGACCGGTCAACAAAGAAAAATTCCTTATGGTCTTTCATAATATCCCCCTTGCTCAACAGTTGCAGAATACGCACTTCGATATTCAGTCAGACCGAAAGCGCAGGCTCAATCCGCCGATCAGCGTAGTCTTCTCGCCTTCCAGCTCCTCCTGCGATAGAGTTACGATGCCTCTACCGTATGCGTTGCTGATCGTCAGGCTGACAGGAACCTGCTCTAAGGGTTTGAGCTCGAATGGCTTTCCGACCCCGAGGGAATCGATTGAAACGTCCCAATCGGCCGGCGCCATCACGCGAAGGTCAGTTCGTATCCGCCTATCGAACGGATTGCGGACAAGGAGCCGCTCAACGAAAGAGTGCACCATTGGCAGATTTACATAATTGCGGTGAGTAACGTTATTGTCGTTAGGCGTGATCCCGTCGACGAAGAAGCTCGCCTTGGAGGCCTGCGAGATCTGATCCTGGGAGGAATCTACCATCGCGAGCAGACAGAAGTGGTTCGATAAAGCCGAATCAACTGCGGGGGCCGGAAAGTCGAACTGAACGATGCGGGCGGCATCGCCGCTCGTCATCGCTACCGAGGCGCCCGAATAGGCGAGATTTTGGACTGTGCACGTCGTAGCACTTGAGCCGGCACAGTTGAGCGGATGCCATTGCGACGTATCGGCGGAGTCGGCCGGAAACTGCGTCCAAAAGTCCGCGGGCAGCGGCGGCAGCGCCGTGCCGAACTGAGCCCAGTGGAGCTTGACTATTGCCGTTGCGGCCTCTTCTGGGCCGCGGTTACGAATGCGAACATAGACCCGGTTGACGTCGCCGCTCGCTGCGCTCGGCGTCTCATCGGTAAAGTTTTCGAACGTCGCGGCGGTCGGCGCCGTTTGATAGGGTGGCGCGTCCACCTTGATGTCCATGCTCTCCCAATGGCCGATCGTGCCGCGCGGGGCTTCGAACAGCGTATTGCTGGGCTTTTCGGTGTTGCCCCAGTCCAGGCGGTTGTCGCGCAGAAAGAGGTCGACGCCGGCCCGGCCGCCCTGAGCCGCAGAAGCCACCACACGCACGGCCTCAAACGCGTTGAGGCGCCCCCAACCATGGCCAGGGGGGCCAGAGGGCGGTGCGCTGCGCCCGTTGCCCGGAGAATACGCGCCGACTGAATCCTCGATTTTGTCCGCCGTGTCCTGTAGCAGGTGCTGAACCTCCAGCCGGGTGAGACCTGGGCTCGCGGTGAGTACCAGGCCCGCCACCCCCGCGGTCAAAGGTGTTGACGACGAAGTGCCGATGAAGCAGCGAGTGTAGTCGAGGGCGTCGGCCGGGGGCAGAACCAGCTCAGGGCAGGGGGCAAGGATGTCGTTGGTATTGTATCCTGCAGTGCCCAACATGTCGGTTGAGGTGATCCACAACGTTCCTCTGCCCGAAGAGATCGTTGACAGCCAGGCTGTCGGAGCCAAGAGATCCAGGCATGTTCCGAAGGGGGAAAGATCGTCGAGCAAATCTCGGTTGGTCGAGCGCCCCACCGCGATCACACTGTCCAGCGACGGAAGGCGGGAGGAGCTGCAATCGTCGACGTGCAAGTTGCGCATGGCAAGCAAGACGACGCTGCCCAGTCCCCCGCGGCCCGAAGTTGCCGCACTGTTCAGAGCATTTTCGAGCGCCGGAGCCGCAGGATAGCTCCAACTGTTCGATATGACTGCTGCACCGTGGTTCTCAGCGTAGCCGATTGCCGCGGCGACTGTCGAAGCAGCGGATGACGCGCCTATGCGGAGCAGCATCAGACTGCATTGAGGGCAGCTGCCCGTGACACCGGCCGAATTGTTGCCTCTTGCTGCGGCGACCCCGGCTACGGCCGTGCCGTGCCTGCTGCCGCTGGCTATATCAGGCCCCGAGGGATCGTTGTCATTCTGGACGAAATCCCAGCCGCCTACCACATTGGGCTGCAAGTCGGGATGTGTTACCTCGAAGCCGAAGTCGATAATCGCAATCGTTGTAGCGGCCGCACCTTGCTCCATATCCCACGCCAGCGACGTGTCGATGTCTGCGTCCTCCTCACCCATGCCCTGCGCGGTGTTGCGATGATGCCATTGGTGTCCGAACAGCGGGTCGTTCGGCACGAATTCGTGTGGCTCGACAACGGTGATGAAGTCGGGATGCGCAAACTCAACGAGATCGGTCATTGATTGAAACCGGGCGCTAATCTGCAAAGCGTCGGCCTTCGAGGTGTCGTCGACCCGCAAGACAAACTGGTTCGCGAAATAGATACTCGCCTCTACGATCGACACCGAATTTTCGGCGACCAGATCCCGTATCCGCTCGCCCGACAGCTCCGGCCTGAATTGAACGATGAGGTCGTCGGTGATGATGAGCGGGTTGTCGATGCCAGATGCTGTCCCGACAATCCCGGCTTGCGCTATCAGCTCGCCGCCCTCCCGCTTCAGTGTGCGTGGAAGCTGAACCAGTTCAGCCCGCTCCTGCCTGCGGCCGATATCGAGGATGTACAGTCCTCCCGGCAATTGGTCCGCGATTTTGTACCCACGGCTGTCCGTGAACTCCCTGATCTTCTCGAATGTAGCCTCTTCGCGGGCGAGAACGCCGATCCGGCTGGAGTTAATCGAGAGCGGAACCTTTTCGCCCTGCAACGCCAGGAAGTCCGCCGGCTCCTGGCCTGCCGCGTATCCGTCTAACAGGAATATGGCTATTACCGCGGCAAAAACAGTACGGATCCGCATGGACTTGTCTCCGCGCGACACTGCCATGGATTACAAAGGGCGGCTTCCGCGCCATAACACTAGGAGGCGTCAACGAAGCCGCTGCCACCCGCTCGGTTCACGCAGCAAGTATAGCCTCGTTTCAAGGGAGCGAAAATAGCCCCGACGTATTATGTATGATTCATGTTTTAATAATCAGAGATTTATTCGCTAACATATTACAATATTCCTGTTAATGTACGTAATCGTCGACGCTGAATGGAGAAATTGATCTTTGACTTCTTTGGTTACGTGCTTTTCGTGCGTAGTATTGATCTTAGAAGGTGGCTTTTTTGATCGGACTGAGGCCGGCAGGATAATCTGGGGAATTAGCGTTGCAGGCGATGTCACGTTGTTTCATCACTGATCGAAGATGGTGTGACACCTGCAAAGTCAGGCATGCGCGCCGGTCACGGCCTTCCAGTGCGCCATGGCGCGGATACGATGGATATGGGTGGCGAGAGCTGAGCGTTTTTGATGCGGCGCGACAAACCCGCCGGGGGTTTCGATTAGCATGTTCAGGCTCATCAGGAGCCCAAAGGCGTTCTCGCGGCGCTCGTCATCGATGACGGGGTCAGAGGCGATCACCGCCCCGCCTTTTCGGCAGCGCGGCAAAGGCCTTTCCAGCAGCAGCTTCTTCTCGGCGAGATCCCAGTCGTGCAGGATATGTCCCATCACGATCACATCTCGAAGGCGCGGCAGAGGCAGGAGGGCCTTGTTTGTTGCTTTAGATACTAAGGATTTGGCGCTCAGGAAGCAGGAGCAATAAGAGCCACAGGCTGCGCCGCCAGCACCATGGGTAAGTCCAGTTCACCATGGCATTCAAAGACCTTCCCATTGAGCAAGTCACGTTTGGGGCCGCCAAAGCCGGAACGCAGGGAAATCCTTGTATCTTCCCAGAACCCGGGATCGGCAAGCTGACCACCAAGATCTAGCCACGCGGCCATTAGTCTCGGAACTATCGTTATGGAGTGGTCGCCGTCGCGTTCTCTAGCAAACGCGAGGACATGACTTTTCCGTCGGCCGGTGACCGCGAGCGGCAGGTAATTCCCTTTTAGAAAGAGCTCCGGCTTTCGGTTCCGCAGCCTTAAGCCAATCTGAATGATGCGCTGCTTCAGGGCCGGCATGCTCAGCTTCGTCATGGGTTGATCTTCGGCCATCCGGCGCGAGAGTTCTTTCCTGTCGACGGAACGACGGTTGTCGGGATCGACGAGACTAAAATCGAATCCTTCTGTGCCTTGATAAATGTCGGGAATGCCGGGCGCTGTGAGCTTGATGAGGGTTTGAGAGAGGCTGTTCATGTATCCGGCTCGAATAATCGACGTCAGCACCCTCGCGAAGTCTTCGTGGAAGGACAGGTTCGACGACGAGGTCAGCGCCGCGGCATAGGTCTTTACCGCCTCTTCGTAGGCGGAATTCTGTTCATTCCAGCTTGTCGCGAGCTTGGCTTCGCGGACGGCCTTTTCAACATAATTTACGAAACGGTCCGTCAATCCTTCCACGGCGCCATTCCGGAAGTCTTCGGGCCAGATGCCTGCAAGCGCCTGGTAAAGCATCCACTCCGTATTGCGTTCCGGTACAGGTCTCTCGTTTAAATTCAGTTTGTGGCGATCATTCATATCCCGCCACCGTTCGAAGCCGCGCCGCCAGAGATCCGGCTCCTCGCTCAATGCATACAGTCGGGCGCGGGCGTCCTCGCCGCGCTTGGTATCGTGCGTTGAGGTCGCCGACAGACCGTGGGGCTGGAACTGGGCGCGCGCCCGCATCAACGCATGGAACGTCTCGATCCCGCCCGGTTTGAGATTCGGTTCGCCTCCAACTTCGTTGGCCGCCAGCAGCCTGTTGTGACGATAGAAGAGGGTGTCTTCCACCGCCTTGGCCATGACGGGGCCGCTCAGTTGCTGGAAGCGAGCACGGAATTCTGGATGAGAGCCGGTCCTGATCAAGGTTGCGATGGATTCGAGGGTGGAGCGACATGAAACATGTCTTGCTGCTTCCGACAGAACCGTTTCAAGAACTCCGGAGTCCTGCTGGTTCAATGGTCCGTTGTTCCCGTAGGTCCTGTAAACGGGGAAGGCTACGAGAAGTTCCCGGACTGCCTCCGCAACATCGTTTTCTTGTAGCTCCGGATGTGCGGTGCGGACTAGCTGGACGAGCCTTGCCGTCTCGCCTTCGAAGTTGCGTTCGATCATCAACGATTTCGCGGCACGCAGGCCGGCGGAAAAGTCGGACGTTTCCGGGCACACCATTGCATAGGACGAGCCAAGCTCGTCGAACCCGCCGGCATCAATGAGGAGGGTACTGAGGGCGGTGATGAACTCATATCCCGTGGTGCCCTGCACCGGCCAATCTTGCGGTAGCCTCTCGCCATAGCCGAGGATCTTCTCGACCACGATGAAGACGTGCGGGCCGACGGCCTCTCGCAGGCGGTCGAGATAGGCGGCTGGATCGGCGAGACCGTCGATATGATCGAGGCGCAAGCCCTGCACGTGGCCAGCGCGCACGAGTTCGAGGATCAGCCGATGGCTGTCGAGAAATACCTTCTCATCTTCGACCCGCAGGCCCACGAGCCCTGTCACTTCGAAGAAGCGCCGGTAGCTGAGATGTCTTGCCGCCTGTTTCCAATGGGTGAGCTGCCAATGCTGCGCATCGTGGACCGCGGCGATTTGCAACCGGTCCTTGGGATCGGAGACTGCTTCGGCGCTGCCAGGGGCAAGAGGCAGCAACGTTTCGCGATAGGCAAGGCGCCACTCGTCCCCATCCCGATCGCGGCGCAGCTCGAGTTCTCCGTCGGCAAGCGCGTCTTCAAAACGCTTTTCGAGGATCGGCAACGTAAGCCGCTCGGTCCAGTCGATATCGAAATAATTTGCATAGGCGCTCTGGCTGCCGAATTTGAGGACGTCGCCCCACCAGGCATTCTCGGGTGATGCAGCCATATGATTTGGCACGATATCAAGGATCAGGCCGAGACCTGCCTCCTTCAGTTGGGCGCTCAAAAGCTCAAAGCCTTTACGCCCGCCGATGGCGGAGTCGATCTCGTTACAATTTGTAACATCGTAGCCGTGCGTCGACCCACTGGTGGCGGAAAAGATTGGGGACGCATAGAGATGGCTGATGCCGAGTTCCTTAAGATATGGAACGGACTCTGCGGCAATCTCAAACGTTACGCCGTTCCGGAACTGAAACCTGTATGTGGACGTGGGCGTGTTCATTGGCTCATGCTCCAGATGACAGACCAGGGCGCCATGGCGTTCGCGTTAACCGAGCCCAGCTTGAGGATGTCCTCTGCAAGTTCCGGCGGAACGATCGACGCTTCTGTGTCCGCCAAATTCGTCAAGAGGTGAAGCCGGACGCCGTTCGCCAGACGCCAGTCGACTTTCAGTACGCTACCTTCGTTGCCGAAGCTCCCGCTCTTTCCACCGGCATTCTTCAGCAAGGGAACGATACGTCGGCGCCTGATCCCAAGAAGCGCCTTGTAGAAATCAAGCATCTCCGACGAGAAGGCACCGCTCAGGGTTGACCAATCCAGCTTCGCCGAAACGAATGTCGACCACGCCGTCGGATCGAGCAGTTCTTCCGCATCGAACCCAGGCAGTCGCGAAAGCTCTTCACGCCGGCCCTTTTTTACCGTCTCACTGAGTTCCTCGGCGAAGTCGCAGAAATAGGGGAAGGGTGCCTGCGATCCCCATTCCTCCCCCATGAACAGCATCGGGATTTGTGGAGCCAGTAAGTATATTGCCGTGACCGCCTTGACGGCCTCGATGGGATGCGAAGTGATCATCCGGTCGCCCATAGCTCGGTTGCCGATCTGATCATGATTCTGAACGAAGGAGATGAACGCGGTCGGCGGGAGCTCGGCACTTGGCTTGCCCCTCGCTTGGCCTCGATAGGGCATGTGCTCGCCCTGGAAGACGAATCCTTCCGCCAGCGCACGTCCGATTTTGTCCAGATTATTTGCGTAGTCCGCATAATATCCGAACGTCTCGCCGGTCGCCGCGATGTGCAGCACGTGGTGCACGTCGTCGTTCCATTGAGCAGTGAAGAGGCTGGCCTCACCGTCAGGAGCCCTCTTCAGGAGATCGCTGTTGTTGTCCTCGTTTTCCAGAATGAGATGAACTCGTCTGTCTCCGGCCGCTGCTCGGACACGGCGTGCAAGCTCGTGGAGTAAATGCTCCTCGCTATCGTCCTTGATTGCATGTACCGCATCCAGGCGAAGCCCATCGAGCTTGAACTGCGTGATCCAGTAGATTGCGTTCTGGATGACGAATTCCCGTATCGGCTTCGAGGCATCGCCATCGTAGTTGATGCCGTTGCCCCACGGAGTCTTGTGATGGTCGCTGAACAGTGGCGCGTACGCCGGCATGTAGTTCCCGTCCGGTCCGATGTGATTGTAGACCACGTCGAGGAAAACGCAGATACCGCGCTCATGGGCTGCATCGACCAGCTTCATCAGATCCTGAGGGTGTCCATAGCTGCTGTCCGGGGCATAGGGCAGGACACCGTCATAGCCCCAGCCGTAGCTTCCCGGAAAGTCGCCGACTGGCATAATCTGAATGGCGGTGACGCCGATATCCTTCAGATGGTCGAGACGCTGGATGGCGGAGAGGAACGTCCCGTCTTCGGTGAAAGCGCCGATATGGAGCTCGTAGATTACCATCTCCTCCCACGGCCGGCCTGACCACCCGCGGGAAAGCCATCCATAGGATTCGAGGTCGATGACCTGGCTCGGACCGTGGACATCCTGGGGCTGGAAGCGGGAGGCCGGATCTGGAACCTCAAGTTCGTCCTGAAGGACGAACTTGTAAGTCATTCCTTCGCAGGCCCCAGATACCTCCAAGGTATGCCATCCATCATGAGAGCGCGCCATCTCGTGTCGTTGATCAGCTATCTTCAACGAAATGCGGTTCTGCAGCGGGGCCCAGATGCGAAACAAAACGCTGTTGTCGAAGAGCACGGGGCCGAACATAAAGCTGTTCAAAGGAAACTCCTGGCTATACTAGAATTCAAGGTCTCGGCTTTGAAAAGAGCTCAGGTCGCAACAGCACGAGGCTCCGCGCAGCCACACCATAATCATTCGCTGTGAGCTGCTCTTCGGCTGCATGGGGATCGGCGGTAGTAAACACGACTGTCCAACCTTTCTTCGCTTTGGGCAGGACGAACCGCATGGGACCGTCGTGCGGGTTGAAGAGGATCAGGATGTCGTCCCAGCCGTCGTCGTCGCGAGAGAGTCGCAGACCAATCGTCGTACTGGCGACCTCGGCCCATTGCTCTTCCGTCTGCTCACCGCCGCCCGGATTGAGCCAGGTGACGCTCATGCCGTCGCGCCAGTTGTCTCTTCTCAGGATCGAATGCTCCTGGCGCAATGCTATCAACCGGCGGGTAAACTCGCGCAGCTCTTCTGCGCTTCCCGGCAGCTCCTCCCAGTGGACCCAGCTTAGCTCACCATCCTGGCAGTAGCCGTTGTTGTTGCCCATCTGGCTGCGGCCGAACTCGTCGCCGGCAAGCAGCATTGGTGCGCCATGTGAAAGGAACAGTGTCGCGAGGAAGTTTCGTTTCTGCCGGTCTCTGACCGCGATGATCCCTTCGTCGTCGGTGGGACCCTCGATGCCGTAGTTGAAGCTTCGGTTATCGCTATGGCCCCGTGTTGTCCTCGCCGTTCGCCTCGTTGTGTTTGTTGGTGTAGGAAACAAGATCGTGGAGCGTAAACCCGTCGTGCGCGGTGATGAAGTTCACACCTGCCCATGGCCGTCGGCCCCGAAGGTCGTAGACGTCGCCCGAGCCGAGAACGCGAGCCGCGAAGTCCTGCGTCGTCTCGTCCTCGTTTCTCCAGTAGTCGCGGACAGTGTCGCGATACTTGTCATTCCACTCTGCCCAGCCCGGCGGGAAGCCGCCGACCTGATAGCCTCCTGGCCCGATGTCCCAAGGCTCTCCCACGAGCTTCAGCTTGGACAGCACCGGATCCTGTCCGACGGCGTCGAAGAAGCCGCCGCGTTGGTCGAATCCAGAGGGCTCGCGGCCGAGGATCGTGCCGAGATCGAATCGGAAACCGTCAACATGCATGTCCTCGGCCCAGTAGCGGAGCGAGTCCATGACCATCTGCAGCACGCGGGGATGGGACATGTTGACGGTGTTCCCGGTGCCGGTGTCGTTGATGTAATAGCGATGCTCGTCCGGCATAGTGCGGTAGTAGGAGAAGTTGTCGATACCCTTGAAGGAGAGCGTCGGCCCCATCTCGTTGCCTTCTGCCGTGTGGTTGTAAACCACGTCGAGAATGATCTCGATACCCCCGTCGTGGAAAGCGCGGACCATGTCGCGGAAGCCGACAATTCCTTCCGGGCCGTAATAGCGGGATGCGGGCGCGAAGAAGCCCAGGGTATTGTAGCCCCAGTAATTCTTAAGCCCCTTGTCCAGCAGATGGGCGTCATCGGGAAACCAGTGGATCGGCAGGAGCTCGATAGAAGTGACACCAAGGCTCCTGACGTAGTCTACGATCTCCCTGCGGGCGAGTCCTTCGAATGTGCCGCGAAGTTTTTCCGGAACAGCGGGGTGGAGTTGAGTGAAGCCTTTGACGTGCGTCTCGTAGAAGATCGTATTCGACCAGGAGACGTTCGGCCGGGCATCGTCCTTCCAGTCGTACTCGGCGGGATCCACGACACGGCACTTCAGCATCGAGGAGGCGCTGTCCGTCTCGTCGAATGACAGATCCTTCTCCTCGCTTTGCATCGTGTACGCGAACTGGGCCTGTCCCCAGTCGATAGCGCCGACCAGTTCGCGTGCGTAGGGGTCGACGAGCAGCTTGTTGCCATTGAAGCGATGTCCGTTCTCGGGATCATACGGCCCGTGGACCCGGTAGCCATAAAGCGCTCCCGGCTTCAAGCCCGGCACGTAGCCGTGCCAGATCTCGTTGGTGAACTCGGGAAGCTCGATGCGCTCGAGCTCCTTGTTGCCGTCGTCGCTGAAGAGGCAAAGTTCAACCCGTTCGGCGTGAGCGCTGAACAACGCGAAGTTTACCCCCCCGTTATCAGGGACCGCCCCCAGGCGCGTGTAGTCGCCTCCGATCACACGTGTATTCGATCTTCTCATTGAACGGCCTCGCGCTTGGAAATGAAATCGAAAACCCTCACCGTCCGCCGAAGCAAAGAGGATGCCTGAGAAACAGTTGTCCTCAGACCTTTGCTTTTTCGTCGGCCTTTCATCGCGTGGGCGTTGCGCAAGCCGACGATAAAGACGTCCCGGATTTTGTTGTCTGCCATCGGTCTCTCCTTCCAAACCCGTCCAAACACCGACAGGAGAGGGAAGTTCCGGCGGCGACGTCGCGCGGCACGAAATGTATTGCTTCGTACCAGCCGCTAGCCACGGGAACGGAACGTGCGGTTTTTAGTTAGGTCCCAGAAAGGTGACGGATGACGATGATGGATGACACGCAGTTGGCATTGCTTCTCGGAGTGCTGGCGCTGGCAAGCTGGACGGTGGCGGGTTTGGTCGCGGTTTTGGTTACGCACGAGGAGATCAGGCATGCGGAAGCGGCAAGGCGCACGGATTTCCTGACCTTGGGGCTGGCCGTTGCTGGTGTTCTTTCCGCAATCAGCATGGCTGCAGTTCTTGTCGTCGCATGACGAGTGTCGAGCCTCGCTCGAAAACAGATGACATGATCGCTCTCCATTAGGGCAAGAGCAGATTGTCTCTCAAGCGGTCGACACCCGGTTGC
>NZ_JBNDHT010000099.1:0-26342 GCF_056755115.1 Rhizobium sp. SVR5-2C
CCGCAATACCGATCCACATTGTCCATGGCGAACGACGCTCGGTGGTCGGCGTCGTACGCAGATCGGGGCCGGGTCGATTGAAATCATTTGTCATAGTAGTCCTCCTGTACACTCTGAAACTACCAAGTGCATAAAAGGTTCCATACAATGCTACGAAGCGAGACCTCGGATCCGAGAGCAGCCCGATTCGCAAGGTCAGTATACCATCTGCCCTTCTCCTCCCCACCACAAAAAAGGAGAAATTCCACAGTAGAAGGATGATTAATGTCAGCATCGCTACTGCGACGGCATCCGCCTGCAATGTTTCCGGCTCCGGCGGTAGCGTATAATTTCAAGAACCGAAGCCCGTGGAGAAAAGCATGTCCGATCAGTGGCCGATGTTCATCCTGCAATCGATCGTCATTTTCGGCCTTGTCGGGGCGCTCTTCATTCGCGCCTGACGCTTTACTGAACCTCCGCCCTTGCTCTTGGCCGCGTATCGTTGCGCTCCCACGAGAAGATGGCGCGTGGCAAGGGCTCACGCCCGCGGATGATATCCGCTCCTTTTTCGCCGACCATGATCGTCGGTCCGTTGGTATTACATGAAGGAACACGCGGCATCACGGAGCTGTCGCACACACGCAGCCCTTCCAGTCCCCTCACCTTCAGGTCGAGCCCGACAACCGCCGCGCCATCCGTGCCCATCTTGCAGGTCCCGACCGGATGGTGGTCTGTCTTGGCATTGGCGCAGCCATAGTCGAAAAGCTGCTCGTCGGTGACGACGCCGGTTCCCGGAAGCCTTTCTTCCAGCACATAGGGTTTCAACGCCGCTTGCTGCATGATCTCGCGCGCGATCTTCAGGCCTTCGAGCGACATTGCCCGGTCATGCGGGTCGCTCCAGTAATTCGGATCGATCAGCGGCCCCGCTGCCGGATCGGCGGAGGAGAGGCGAACGGTGCCGCGCGAGCGGGGATGCAGATAGGCGGAGTTCAACGTCACCCCAGCGTTCTTCAGTCTGGCAACGCCCGCCTCGATGCCGGAGCCGAGGCCGAGATGGAACTGGATATCGGGCGAACGCGCATTCGGATCCGCATACCAGAAGCCGCCGGTCTCAAACAGCGAGGATGCCACGGGCCCCGAGCGGAAGAGCACATATTGTAGCCCTGCCCAGAGCGTGCGGTGCAGCTTGGCGACGCCGTCATAGGTGTGGTCGCCGGTGCATTCGGAGATGACGAAGAGATCGAGGTGATCCTGCAGATTGCCGCCGACGCCGGGCAGATCATGCTTCACCGCCACGCCCACCGCTCTCAGATGGTCCGCGGGCCCGATGCCGGATTGCAGGAGCAGCTTCGGCGAGCCGATCGCGCCGGCGGAAACAAGCACTTCGCGCTCGGCCCGGATGGTCTCGGTGCCATTTCGGCCGACAACTTCGACGCCGACGGCCTTTCTGCCTTCGAGCACGATCCTCGTCACGCGCGCATTCATCCGGATGGTAAGGTTCTTCCGATCCCTGATCGGCGACAGATAGCCAAGCGAGGCCGACGAACGGCGGCGGTTGCGCTGCGTCAGCTGGTAGAAGCCGACGCCGGCCTGCTGACGGCCGTTGAAATCGTGATTATAGGGAATGCCCAGCTCCTGGCCGGCCCGGATATAGGCGTCGCAGATCGGCAGCGCGGAAACCGGCATCGAGACGCCGAGTGGTCCACCATAGGCGTGGTAGTCATCGGCAAAACGCTGGTTGTCTTCGGCACGTTTGAAATAGGGCAAAACCGAGCGATAGTCCCAGCCCTCACAGCCGTCCTCGCTTGCCCAGAGGTCGTAGTCGGCCGCATTGCCGCGTGTATAAAGCTGCGCATTGATCGACGAGCCCCCGCCGATCACCTTGGCCTGCGTATAGCGAAGCACCCTGCCCTTCATATGCTTCTGCGGCGCCGTCTCCCAGCCCCAGCTGGCGACACCCTTCGTCATTTTCGCAAAGCCGGCCGGCATGTGGAACAGTGGGTTCCAATCGCTGCCGCCCGCTTCCAGAAGCAGCACCTTGACCTCCGGGTCCTCGCTCAGCCGGTTGGCGAGCACGCAGCCGGCAGGTCCGCCACCGGTAATGATGTAGTCATATGCCATCTCAACTCCCCCGCTCAAAGGCGGCCAATCGAAAGCCCGCCGCCCGCCTCGATTACCGAGCCCGTGGCGAAGGCGAAAATCCCGGATGCAAGCGCGGCGACAATCATACCGATGTCCTGGGCCTCCCCCCAACGTTTCATCGGCACCAGCCCAGCTGCGATCAACACATCGTATTTCTCAGAAAACTTCTCCGCCATCGCCGTGCGGATGATGCCCGGCCGCACTTCGAAGACGCCGATGCCGCTGTCCGCAAGCCGCACCGCCAGGCCCTTGGTGAAAGCCGAAAGGCCGGCCTTGCTGATGCAATAGTCAAGGCGCTCCGGGGAAGTCAGTCCCGACGACACGGAGGTGATGTTGATGATCGAGCGGCTTGCTTGCTCTTTCGCGCTCGTTAGCATCGCCTTGGCGACGGCCTGCGTGAAGAAGATCGTTCCGCGCAGATTGGTGTCGAGCACCGTGTCGAAATTCTCCGGCTTCAGCTCGAGGAAGTCGCCGCGGACCACCGAGCCGACGCCGGCATTGTTCACCAGGCAATCGATTCCGCCGAATTTTTGCAGCACTTGCTCGACGGTTGCGGCATGCCCGCCGGTATCGGCCAGATCCGACTTCAGATAGACGGCCTCAGCCCCGGCCGTGTGCAATGTCTCGATCACCTGATCGACCGGCTCGGCATCCTCTATTCCGGTGATCGCGATATCATGTCCCGCCTTCGCCAGCGCCTCGGCGATCGCCAGTCCGATGCCGCGTCTCCCGCCGGTGACAAGTGCGACCGGCCGTCTTTCGCCCGCCATCACGCCAGCTCCTTCTGCAGGATATGATCCCCAACGCGCAGCGCCTGTGCCGCCACCGTCAGCGCCGGGTTGACCGCAGCCGACGTCGGCAGATAACTCGCGTCGACGACGAAGAGGTTCGGGTGGTCGAAGGCGCGGCACCAGATGTCGAGCGGCGCGGTCGCCGGATCATTGCCGATCCGTACCGTGCCGCATTGATGCGACGGCGTCCGCTTGTCGAAGGCACGCGAGAGCACCAGCGGGAAGCCGGCTGCCTTCAGGGCCTGCTTCAGCTTCTTCACCAGCATCAGGTGCGCCGGCCAGTTCGTGCGCACCCACTGCAGCAGAATGCGCTCGTCCTTGACCATGATGCGGCTTTCCGGATGCGGAATGTCCTCGCTCATCGCGTAGAAATCGATCGCATGCGCCGAGAGCTGGTTCAGCATCCATTCCGGCACCGAAGGCATGTTCCCCTTGAGAATCGCGCCCGAGACGCGGCCGAGCAGTTGGACGTTGCCGAGCGGCGGGCCGCCCTCACCGTCCGAGAGGTAATAATCGTTGAAGCCGAATGTCTTCTGATAGATCGAAGTATTCCGAAAGGTCGGCGAGACGGCGATCACGGCGCTCGAATTGTGATTCATGAAATTGCGGCCGACCTGATCCGAGCTGTTGGCGAGCCCGTTCGAATTCCTGTCATCGGCCGAGCGCAGCAACAGCACGGCGGATTGCACCGCGCCCGCGGAAAGGATCACCAGTTTCGGGGATACCGCTTCCTCGGCGCCATTCCTCCGGTAGTAAACCGTCTCGATCCGCCTGCCATCCGGCGCCGCTTGCAGCCGCGTCACCGGCGATCCGGTCTGCAGGCGTACATTCGGATGCTGTAGCGCCAATGCGAGGCCGATCGTCTCGGCATCCATCTTGCCGTCGAAGCTGTTGGGATGGGCGTCCCATGGCGTCTTTGCCTTGGCGAGCCACCGCTCGATATCGATGCCGAGCGGCAGCGAATAGGGATGCAAGCCGTTCCGCTTCATGCGTTCGCGGACAAGGGCGATCGGCGGCTCGTCAGGCACCGGCGGAAAGGCATAGCCTTGGGAATGCGCCGGTTCGGTGGGATCTTCGCCTGTCTGCCCGCGCACCTGATAAAGCTGCTCCGCGTGGCTATACCATGGCTCCAGCTCCTCATAGGGAAACGGCCAGGCTGGCGAGACGCCCTCCAGGTGCTGCATCTCGGCGAAATCCTCGCGACGGTAGCGCACCATGACCGCGCCGAAGAATTTCGAGTTGCCGCCGACATTGTAGTAGTTGCCGGGATTGAACGGCTTGCCGTCCATCTCGTACCAGAATTCCTTGGGCCGAAAGTGGCCGCGCTGGAAGATCGCGCGCTGGTCGCGGTTTTCGGGCCGGTCCTCGATATGACCGCCTGTCTCGAGGATGAGAATGTCGGCGCCCGAGGGCGCCAATGCGGAAGCGATGGTCGCCCCGCCGATTCCAGAACCGATAATGACGATATCCGGCTGCTTCACTACGCGATCCTCCCAGAACGCAATGCCTGCAGCTTAGCGCGGCATCCACCAGCCCGTGCGGGCGCCGATATGCATGTTGAGCGTCTTGGTCTCCGTATAGTCCTCCACCGCATGTCGCCCCAGTTCGCGGCCGAGGCCGGATTGGCGATAGCCGCCGAAGGGCAGTTCCGCCGCGCCATCCATGAAGGTGTTCATCCAGATCGTGCCCGCCCGCACCTTGCGCCCGATCGTCAGGCAGGTGTCGAAGTCGCGGCTCCAGACGCCGGCGGAGAGGCCATATTCCACTGCATTGGCGATGCGGATCGCCTCGTCCACCGTCTCGAAGGTCAACACCGAAAGGACTGGCCCGAAGACTTCCTCGCACGCAACGGCCATGTTCGGCTTGACGCCGGAAAGGATCGTCGGCGCCATGTACTGGCCGAAACCGAAATCGATATGGCTGCCGCCGAGCGCGATATTCGCGCCGCTGCCTGCCGCCGCGGAAACATAACCCTGAACCTTTTCGAGGTGCTGCGGCGTGATGATCGCGCCCACCTGCGTCGACGGATCGAGCGGATCG
The DNA here is from genome assembly GCF_056755115.1 of Rhizobium sp. SVR5-2C. Classification (NCBI taxonomy): domain Bacteria; kingdom Pseudomonadati; phylum Pseudomonadota; class Alphaproteobacteria; order Hyphomicrobiales; family Rhizobiaceae; genus Rhizobium; species Rhizobium sp. SVR5-2C. The sequence goes on from NZ_JBNDHT010000099.1 coordinate 4,953, forward strand.
CCGACCCTGACCTTCTGCGACAGGGCCGCCACCCGAGCGGTGACCTCCTCGGCGATGTCGCGATGCAGGATCAGTCGCGATCCGGCATTGCAGCATTCGCCCGCGTTGAAATAGGCACCGAAGACGGCTGCATCGATGAAGGCATCGAGATCGGCATCCGGGAAGACGATCTGTGGGTTCTTGCCGCCAAGCTCCAGCGACACCTTCTTCAAGGTCTTCGAGGCGTTCTCCATCGTCAGCCGTCCGACACCGGTCGAACCGGTGAAGGAGACCATGTCGACGTCCGGATGGCCGGTCATCGTCGGGCCGACGGCAGCGCCGGTGCCGACGATGATGTTAACGACACCCGCCGGAACACCCGCCTCCATCAGGATCTCGCCAAGCACGAGCGTCGAGCCAGACGTGAGCTCCGACGGCTTGACCACCGCCGTGCAACCCGCCGCAAGCGCGAAAGGCAGTTTCTGGCTGACGATCAGGAACGGGAAGTTCCAAGGGGTGATGATCGAGACGACGCCGACCGCCTCCCGCAGCACGACGCCGAGCGTTCCATCGCCCAGCGTATTGTAACTCTCTCCATGCAGATCGCGGGCCAGTGCTGCCGCATAGCGCCAGATATCGGCGGCTCCCGCGATCTCGCCCTTCACCTGCGTGATCGGTTTGCCCGCCTCGATCGCATCAAGATAAGCGAGTTCATCGGCGCGCGCGGCGATCATGTCCGCCGCCTTGAGCAAAATGCCGGAGCGCTCGGAAGCCGTCATGCGCGGCCAGGGACCGTCATCGAAGGCCTTGCGGGCGGCTGCAATCGCCTTGACCGCATCATCCTTCGTCGCCGCCTTGTAGCGGCTGACGGCAACGCCATGGCTCGGCGCCACGCGCTCGATCGTGCCCGCCTCAACCCCCTCCACCCATTTGCCATCGATCAGCATGCTGAACTCGCGGACCTTCGCGTCCGCCAGCTTCTGTGGCTTCACCAGTACCGTCATCACCATTCTCCCTTGAATTGTGCCGGGCGCTTTTCGGCGAATGCCGCAACGCCCTCTTTGAGATCGCCGGTCTTTGCCGCCAGGATGGACCCCAGCGCCTCAACCGCGGCGCCATTGTCCTCGCCATTGGCCGATGCGATCAGAAGCTTCGAAATCTCCAGCGCCGCCGGGCCGCGCTGCGCGATGCGCGCCGCATAGTCCTTCGCCGCCGCAAGCGAGGTGCCGGTTTCGACCACGGCATCGACAATGCCGTTCGCCCTCGCCTCCTCCGCCGAAAACATCTCGCCGCCGAGCACCATGCGGCGAACGATCTGCGCGCCGAAGCGCTTGACCAGCCGCTGCGTGCCCGACCAGCCGGGGATCATGCCAAGGCCCGTTTCCGGCAGGCCGATCCTGATCTGCGTTTCGGCGATGCGGATATCCGCAGCACCCGCCAGTTCCGGACCGCCGCCCAGCGCGTGGCCGTTCAGCGCCGCAATCAGCGGCATGCGCAGCGTCGCCATCGCGCCATCCGGGATCAGAGCAGCTGCTTCTGCCGGTGTGATGTGCTTGTTCATTTCAAAGTCCCGGTTCGATCTTGACCGACTTGCCGGTCCTTGCGGCTTCGACGACCGCAAGGCCGGTCGCGAGCGACCAGACGCCGTCCTCCCCCGTCGCGGACGGCTTGCCCTTCCCGGCAACGGCATCGTGGAACGCCTGCAGTACCACCTCGTAGAGGTTGGTGCTTTCGAGTTGGAGCTCGGTCTCGCCTTCCGCATTCCGTAGAGTCACGCTGCCGACCGGACGCTGAGTCATGACGTTGCGGGCGACGATCGATCCGTCGGTGCCATGCACCTCCAGCCCGGTCTCGGCGTATTTCGTGGTGAAGCCGTCATGGAACTGGGCGATCACGCCGGATTTGAAGCGCAGCACGCCCATGACGGCGTCCTCCAGGCCGGCCTTGCCCATGCCGCCGCTCTGGCCGAAGGCGATCGCCTCCACGGGATCGTCGCCGAGCACGAAACGCAGCGTATCGGCATCGTGCACGGTAATATCGAGAATGACGCCGCCACCCGCTTCCGGCCGGTCGAGCCGCCACCCCTGCAGATGCGGCGGCAGATAGACCGCATGGAAGACGCGGGCGCCGAGCGGCGTGCCGATCTTGCCGGCGGCAATCGCGTCGCGTATCGCCCGATGCGTGGCGGCATTGCGCAGGTGATGGTTCGTCGCCAACACCACGCCCGCATCGCTGGCAGCCTTCACCATGGCCTTCACGTCGGCCAGACTCATGGCCAGCGGCTTCTCGCACAGCACATGCTTGCCCGCCTGGATGGCCGCCAGCGTCTGATCGCGATGAAGCTCGTTCGTGGTCGATATATAGACGGCCTCGACGTCAGGATCATTGACGAGATCGGCAACGCTCGTCACCGATTTCGCAATCCCGTTCTCGGCCGCATAAGCCTTGCCGCGCGCCGCATCCGTGCTCATCACGGAGACAACCTCGCCCCCGGCTGCGCGGATCGCGCCGATCACCCACTCTCTCGCAATCGTACTTGCGCCGATCAAACCCCACTTTGCCATCGCACTCCTCCTTGAATGCCTGCGCCGGAGCTTTCGCGAACGACGAGACGCACGCTGCTGATCAGCGTCTCCGGCTCGGTCGTCCCCGAATTGATCTGCTTCAGAAGCAGCTGCGCCGTCCGCCGGCCCATGCCTTGCGGATCGACGGAAACGGTCGTCAGCGCAGGGACCGCCGTTTTTGCCTCGATGACGTCGTCGAAACCGACGACAGCGAAATCGGCGCCCGGCTCCATCCGCCTGCTTCGAAGGCCGTCACAGACGCCGAAGGCGACCGCGTCATTGAAACAGACCGCAGCTGTCGGCGGGTCAGCAAGCCGCATCGCCCGCTCTATCGCATCAACGCCGCCTGCCCGCGACGGTGCCGCGTCGACTGCCAGATCCTCGTCGAAATGCAGGCCCGCCCTGCTCAACGCATCGCGATACCCCGCAAGGCGCTCGTGAAACACCGCGGTATCCGGAAAACCGCCCAGAAAGGCGATGCGGCGATGGCCAAGCTCGGCAAGATGCCGAACGGAAGCCGCCGCTCCCGCATGATTATCCGAAGTCAGCGACGAAACCCGCGCACCGGGAACATTGCGAACCGCCACTACCACCGGAATCCCGGCCTGGGCGAGCGCCCGGAAATCGGCAGCTTCGGTGCCGCGTGCCGGCGAGATGATGAGCCCGGAGATCCCGTGTTCGCGCATTGAGGCTATGACCTCACGCTGCCGGTCGATGTTCTCGCCTGTATTGGCGAGAAATTGCACGTAACCAGCCGATTGCATGACGCTGTCGATACCGACAGCGAGTTCGGCAAAGAAACTATTGGTGAGGTCGTTCACCACCATGCCGACGATCTTCGACTTGGCATTTGCCTGTCTCAGATTGGCGGCGCTGCGGTTATAGACATAGCCGAGCTCGCGGATCGCGGAATTCACCTTCGCCCGCGTGCCGTCGTTGACGAGCGAGCTTCCCTGCAGAACGAGTGACACAGTCGACTTCGAAACGCCCGCAGCGTTCGCAATGTCGATCACGGTCACCCGCTCCCTTCCCATGGCGCTCCTCCTCCAAAAGAACGATCAAAATTTATTGGAACGTTCCAAGTATGTCAAGCAAATTAGCTGAAAATGATGGACTACGGCCCTAAGCTGCGGGAGCATACTATTGGAACGGTCCAACAGCCATTGAAATGTGGGCTCGCATGGCGGACCTGTGACGGCCATTAAATTCAACCTTTGACGCAAAGGCGTACCGGAATGGACGAAAGTGAACTTTGCAGCCGTACTCTACGGTACTAGAGACATCGGCGTCGCTTCCGTTTTTCCCCGAAGCGGCGCGAACTCCAGCCTCGCTTACGCGAGGCTTTTTTCTTTTCGCCGCCCGCCTCCTGACAATAAAAAACCGCCCTTGCCATGATCCGAGGAGAAGTGGCAAAGGCGGTTCTTGCGCCATGTCCGAAGACCGGCGGTCTGCTATTCTAGCGGCGGATCAACGGGCAACCGTGCACGTTTGCGAAGGACACCCGGTCCCAGCCACGGCGGGCACGGCCTTCAACGACGACACGACGGGGTGTGACGTTAACGACCTGCACGTCGCGCAGGCCGGACCAGCGAGCCGCACGAAGAGCCTCTCTCGGCGAGCAACCACCCCGCATCGGCGGCGGCGGGCGATGATACTGAACGTCGACAATAACGCCGCGCTCCGGGCTTGCGGCTGCAGCGCTCGACACGGTGGCCGGAATAGAAGCAATGGCAAGCAATGCCGCAAGTGACGCTTTGGCAATAAGATTGGTCATTCAGGGTTTCCTTAGTTTCAATGTGTGCACGAACCGTCCCGTCGGGGATGACTCGACACTAGACGGCTAAAGCTGAATGATGTTCGAATTGCGCATTCAGCCTCGGTTCAGGCGCTGAGATGCAGCAGGATCTCGCGACTGTGAGGACGGTCGCGATGCTCGAAAAGGTAGAGGCCCTGCCAGGTGCCGAGCGCCAGCCTGCCGCTCGTAACGGGTATGCCGATTGAAACCTGCGTCAGCGCCGCCTTGATGTGGGCGGGCATATCGTCTGGTCCCTCTGCCGTATGGACGATCCAGCGCATCGACGGGTCCGATGACGGCGGCACGAGCCGACGGAAAAAGGCGTTGAGGTCCGTCTGCACGTCGGGATCGGCATTCTCCTGGATCAGCAGCGAGCAGGAGGTGTGGCGCACAAAAACAGTAAGCAGACCTTCGTCGGCGCCGCAGGCGCGGACGAAGGCCGCCGCTTGGTCGGTGAATTCATAAAGGCCCTGGCCGCGGGTCGAGATGGAGATAATCCTCTGGGGCATGGGCCTCCTCTGTCAAAGTTCAACGATTGTTTGAAAGCCGCCGTAGATCATGCGCTTGCCGTCGAAAATCGTCTTCCATTCTTCGCCCTTCAGCCGCGGATCGGCCATGACCTTGGCGAGAATGTCGTCGCGCTCTTTTCGCGAAGGATAGGTTACCCACGCGAAGACGACCGTCTCGTCGTCCGTAGCCTGAACGGCGCGCGGGAAGGATGTGAGTTCGCCATAGGGCACGTCGTCAGCGACGCACTCGACATATTTGAGTGCGCCGTACTCCTTCCAGATCGAGCCCGCGAAGGCTGAGAATTCCTTGTAGGCATCCACCTTGTTCTTCGGGACCGCTACGATGAAACCGTCGACATAAGTCATTTTGCATTCTCCCAATTTGCTGTTGGCGCTTCAAGGACGAATGACGGGCGCGAGGCCCGACAGCCTCGACGATAACATAGGCGTGATCCGGCGTTTTTCAGCCGCAGGGGCTAGCCCTGAAGCGTCCTGACCTTGGCGAGATCGGGGAAAAGACGCGTCCACATCAATACGACGGCAATGGTGCCGACGCCGCCGATGATGCCGGCGACGACAGGTCCCATGAAGCCCGCCAGCATGCCGGATTCAAACTCGCCGAGCTGATTGGACGTACCGATGAAGAGCGAATTGACCGCATTTACGCGGCCGCGCATCTCATCCGGCGTCAAAAGCTGGACGAGCGAGCTGCGCACCACGACGCTGACGGTATCGGATGCCCCGACGACGAACAGCGCGCAAACGGACAGCGCGATATTGGTGGAGAGCGAAAAGACGATCGTCGCCACGCCGAAGACCGCGACGGCAGCGAGCATCTTGATTCCGACATGGCTCCTCAGCGGCCGCCGCGCCAGCATGATCGACATGGCGAGGGCACCGATCGCCGGTGCGGCGCGCAGCAATCCCAACCCCCAAGGACCGGCATGCAGGATATCCCGCGCAAACATCGGCAGCAGCGCGGTGGCGCCGCCGAGCAGCACGGCAAAGAGATCGAGCGAGATCGTCCCGAGCACGACCGGACGGCTCCGGATAAACGAGACGCCGGCAAATACCGACGTCAGCGTCACCGGCTCGCGTTTAGCAGGCGTCCACTGCATGCGGATCGAAATCACATTGAAGCTGGCAACGGCAAAGAGCACGGCAGCAACGGCAAAGGGTGCGACCGGATGGACGCCGTAAAGCAGGCCGCCGAGCGACGGACCGACGATGAATGCCGTCTGCTGCATCGAGGTAGTCGTGGCGACCGCCCGCTGCAGCATCGATCCGGGCACGATGTTCGGCAGCAGTGCTGCCATGGTCGGCCGCTCGAAGGCGGTGGTGGCGCCCAGGATCGTGACGGCAACGAGAATACCCGCCGGCGTCAGCCACTGCTGCCAGGTAGCGATCGCAAGCAACAGCGAGGTCGCTGCCTCGATCAGTTGGCAGACAAGGCCGATGCGGCGGCGGTCGAAACGATCGGCGACGTGGCCGACGACGAAGGTCAGCACAACCATCGGCAGGAACTGGCAGAGGCCCACGAGCGCCAGCGCAAACGCGCTGTGCGTCTGGTCGTAGATCATCCAGCCCATCGCGATCGCGACGCATTGGAATGAAAGGGAGGAGAAAACGCGAGAAGCCGCGAAATTGAGGTAACCGGGATGACGAAGAACGCTACCCGGCAGCGCTTGAACAGTATCCATTTGAACACTTCCGGCCGGCGGAACCCGCTGAGCCATTTATAGGATTTTTATAAGTGTCTGTTCTGCCTGGATGGCTGGCTTGTCAACCAATGGCGGAAAATTTAATCATTGCCACTGAAAGAAAAATCACCGCGCCTGCGGCTTGCGCTCGAGCAAATGGGCGCGGGCGCCTCTGTGGCAGGCAGTGCCGCAAGCAATTTCAGCAATCATTGAAAGAAAGCGTCAATGCGCCATTTTCTGACGCAATCGGGATGGCGCATGGCGGATGAAAGCAGGCTCAATAGGCTTGCTGGCGGACGCGGTGCCGCAGGCGCCCGGGTTCACGTTACACCGCGACCAGAGGGAACAAGAAAATGAAAGTACTTTTGGCTTCCACCGTCCTTGCCGCCGGCCTGCTCGGTCTTGGAGGCGCGGCTTCGGCCGCCGAATGCGGCAATGTCACCATCGCGAGCATGAACTGGCAATCTGCCGAAGTTGCAGCCAATCTCGACAAGGTCATCCTCGAGGAAGGCTACGGCTGTACAGCCGAGATCGTCAGCGGCGATACGGTGCCGACGCTGACCTCAATGGCTGAAAAGGGCGAGCCGGATATCGCGCCGGAAGCCTGGGTGAGCCTGCAGCCGGAACTCGTCAAGCGCGGCCTGGAAGGCGGCAAGGTCGTGGCGGCCGCCAAGATCCTCTCCGACGGCGCCATCCAGGGCTGGTGGATTCCGAAGTACATCGCCGAAGCCCATCCCGACATCAAGACGATCCCGGATCTGTTCAAGCATCCGGAACTCTTCCCGGCTCCGGAAGACAAGAGCAAGGGCGCCGTCTTCAACGGCCCGCAGGGCTGGGGTGGCACAGTCGTGACCACGCAGCTCTTCAAGGCGAACGGCGGCGACAAGGCGAATTTTACTCTGGTTGACACCGGCTCGGCAGCCGGCCTTGATGGCTCGATCGCCAAGGCATACGAAGGCAAGCAGGCCTGGGTGGGCTATTATTGGGCTCCGACTTCCCTGCTCGGCAAGTACGAGATGGTGAAGCTCGGCTATGGCGTTGACTATGATGCGGCGGAATGGAAGCGCTGCACCTCCATTGCCGATTGCCCCGATCCGAAGCCGAACGCTTGGCCTGCGGACGACGTTCAGACGCTGGTGAGCAAGACCTTTGCCGATCGCGCGGGCCCGGCCATGGACTATCTCAACAAGCGCGCGTGGACGAACGACACGGTCAACAAGCTCATTGCCTGGATGACCGACAATCAGGCAACCGGCGAAGATGGCGCCAAACACTTCCTCAAGGAAAACGAAGCCCAGTGGAAGGAATGGGTCTCTCCGGAAGTTGCCGAGAAGATCAAGGCCTCACTCTGATCCCTCATGATCTGGAGGCAGGCGGCGCCTTGACATTGAGGCACCGTCAGCCTGATCCTTTTGCGCGACGGCCATGAGAAGACGATGGCCGCCGCTGCTTTTGCCATGGGGAACTCGACATGGACTGGCTCTGGAAATTTCCAACGATGGATGCCGATACGCTGCGTATCTTGAAAAAGAACGTGGACGAAGGCTTTCGCGCTTTCACCCGCGCTTACGGCGATAGCATCGAATCCTTCTTCAGCCCGCTTCAAAGCTTTCTGATCTGGGCTGAAAGGCTGCTCACCGGAATGCCCTGGCCGCTGGTGATCCTGATTATTGCCGGCCTCGCCTGGCTTGCAAGCCGCAACTGGAAGATCGTTGCAAGCTGTATCGTGACGCTTCTCCTGATCGGCTGGTTCGACATGTGGGAAGACACTATGAAGACCGTTTCCATGATCTTCGTCTGCACTGTGCTTTCGATCGCCATCGGGATCCCGATCGGCATCGGCATGTCGCGCTCCAACCGACTGCAGAGCATCGTCAATCCGGTGCTCGACGTCATGCAGACCATGCCGAGCTTCGTCTATCTGATCCCCGTCGTCATGCTGCTCGGCATCGGCCGCGTACCGGGGGTGATTGCCGTCGTCATCTACGCGTTGCCGCCGATGATCCGTCTCACCAATCTCGGCATCCGCCTGGTGGACAAGGACGTGCTCGAAGCGGCCGACGCCTTCGGCTCATCGAGCTGGCAGAAACTGTGCAACGTCCAGCTGCCGCTTGCACTGCCGACCATCATGGCCGGCATCAACCAGACCATCATGATGGCGCTCGCCATGGTCGTCATCGCCTCGATGATCGGCGTCCAGGGCCTCGGCCAGCCGGTGCTCAAGGCCATCGCCAACCAGTACTTCACGCTCGGCGTCTTCAACGGTCTCGCCATTGTCGGCATCGCAATCATCTTCGACCGCATCAGCCAGGCCTATGGTCTGAGGCTGCAGAAGCACCGGGAAGTCGTGCATGGCTAGTCAATCGATCGAAATACGCAATCTCTACAAGATCTTCGGTCCGCGCGGCCGCGATTTTGTCGAGGCGGTCTCCAAGGGCATGTCGAAGACCGAGCTCAACAAGGAGCACGGGCACGTCCTCGGCCTCAAGGACATCAACATCTCGATTCCCGGCGGCAGCATCACCGTCATCATGGGGCTTTCCGGCTCGGGCAAGTCGACCCTGATCCGCCACATCAACCGGTTGATCGACCCGACCGCGGGCGAAGTGCTCTACGGCGGCACCGATGTCTGCAAGATGAACGAGGACGGGCTTCGCGAATTCCGCCGCCGCAGGACGGCGATGGTGTTCCAGAAATTCTGCTTGCTACCGCATCGCAACGTGCTGCAGAACACTGTCTACGGGCTCGAGGTCCAGGGCGTTCCGAAAGCGGAACGCGAAGACCGCGCCAATGTCTGGATCAAGCGCGTCGGGCTCGACGGATTTGGCGGCCACTACCCGAACCAGCTTTCAGGCGGCATGCAACAGCGCGTCGGCCTTGCCCGCGCACTCACCAACGATGCAGAGATCCTGTTGATGGACGAGGCCTATTCGGCCCTCGATCCCCTGATCCGCGTCGACATGCAGACCGTGCTGCTCAACCTGCAGAAAGAGCTGAAGAAGACCGTGGTCTTCATCACCCATGATCTCGATGAAGCATTGCGGCTTGGCGACAAGATCGCCATCCTGCGCGACGGCGAGGTCATCCAGCAGGGAAGCGCCGCCGATATCGTGCTCAACCCGGCAAACGACTACATCGAGGCCTTCGTGAAGGAAGTGAACCGCAGCCGTGTCATCCGGATCGAAGCACTGATGGAGCCATTGAGCAATCCTGCAAGCGAGACCGTCATCCGCATCCCCGGCCAATTGACCGTCGAGGAAGGCATGCGGATAATGACGGAAAGCAACGTGAACCACGCGACCGTCACCAGCGGCGATGGCCTCCCCGCCGGCCGGGTCTCGCTGGAAGGTCTCGTGCGCTGTCTGGTCGGAGCGGAGCGTTAGAACTGGCCGGCCTCGGGCGCCTGCAACTCCTCGATCGAATCCACCCGATCGGGATAGAAGGCCATGTGGTCCTTTATCTCGCGGACGGCGTCGTTCGGCGCCTCATAGGTCCAGATCGCATTCTTGGAGCGCTCTCCGCCCGGCACGATACTGTAATAGGACGCGTCGCCCTTATAGGGACAGCGGGTCGAATGATCGGTGCGCGCGAGCAGCGACATGTCGACGTCCTTGCGCGGAATATACTGCACCGGCGGATAGGAAGCCTCACATAACGTCAGCGCATCGTGCGTATCCGCAATGACCCAGCCGTCGAGCTTGACGACGACGCGGGCTGGATTGTGTTCGATGGTGATTGGATGATCGGGCCCGGGAATCTTGATCGGCTTGTCTGACATGACGTCCGCCTCCGCAAACTTGTCTGCCTCGTACATAGGGCCGTACTAGAGGCTTCCCAAGGGCGGCCGTCGACGTTTTGAACGTGCCAGTCACGCGCGCCGCACGCGGACAAGCGCGGAAAACCCGAGCCCCAGGACGGCGGTGAGCACGCAGGCGATTCCAAGAAGCTGGTTGAGGCGGACGTCTTCGCCAAGCAGAACGAAAGCGAGGATGACGGCGGAGACCGGTGCGATCGCGGTGAACAGAGACGCCTCGCTGCCGCTGACGCGCTCGGAGCCCGCATACCATAGAATGAACCCGCCGACGGTCGGCACGAGCGCATAATAAAGAACGGCGATCAGCGCCGCGGGTGAGAATCCGCTTGCGGCATGGTTTTCGAACAGGGCCGCAATGCCCGCGACGGCCAAACCGATGCCCGTCATCAGCGCCGACTGCGTCAGCGGCGGTATCTCGGTTTGCATGCGCTTGTTGAGGAGGATGAACAGCCCTTCGCAGAAGACCGCCCCAAGGATCAGCGCATTGCCGGCCAGTGAGCCGCCCGCCAATGCGCCGGGCGTTGCGGCGATCGAGAAAACGCCAGAGGCGGCAAGCGCGATCGCAGCCAGCAAAAAGCGATGCGGCCTCTCGCCGAGAATGAGGATCGAGATCGCCGCCGAGACGACCGGCAGCGTACCGATGATGACGCCGGCGTTTGCCGCCGACGTCAGTCGAAGGCCCGAGATCAGCAGCGTCGTGTAGCCGACGCTGCCAGCCCCTGCCTGCGTCAGGAGGATCAACCAGTCGTGGCGGGACAGTCTTGGCAGCCGGGACCGGGTAAGATGCATCAAAAGGAGGAAGAAAGGGAAAGCCATGGCGAAACGCAGCGCCGTTGCCGTAAACGGCGGAAGACCCGACGCGATGACCTTGCTTGCGATGACCGTGCTGCCCACCGTGATCATCGCCAGCGTCAGATAGATGTAGCCTTGAAATGGTCTCGTCATTGCCCTCTCCGTTTTGGTGGACGAAGAGAACCGCGAAGCCAGAGAAACATCTTGAACGAAATTGCAGGCCGTCAGACCAATGCTCTCGCGTAGGTGCGCGGCGACAGACCGTATCTGGCGACGAAGACGCGTGTCATGTGGCTCTGGTCTGCAAACCCGCTGGCGAAGGCAGCCTCGGCAAGCGGCGTCCCGGAAGCGATCAGGCGGCGAGCCAAGTGGATCCGGGATTGGATGACATAGGCGTGCGGCGTCATTCCCGTTGCTTTTGCGAAGCTACGCAGGACCTGAAATCGGCTGAGTCCGCTTTCCCGCGCGAGATCGGCAAGCGAGAGCTTGGCGAGGGGATCATCGTCGATCAGAATTTTTGCCTTGGCGACAGCCCCCGGAGCCGTTCGCGCGGTCTCCGGCATCGGCTGCTCCCGCATGACGTCCGCGACCAGCGCGAGGAGTCGCTCCTCGCGCGCGAGATCGTCCTGCGCGGGTCCGCCGGTGACGGCAGCAAAGAGGCTGGCGAAGCGCCCCGCTAAGGCAACATTGTGGATGACCGGCTGCGGGATTTCGGAGCGCATCGCCCTGCCCTCACCGATATCGTTCGTGAGGTCACCGATGACGGCCGGGTCGAAGTAGAGGATGCGCCACGACCGCCCCTCGCCGATCGGCGCGCCGTCATGGACTTCATTCGGGTTGACGGTGATGAGGTCACCGGCTTGCGCCTCGACCATGCCACGCCCGCTCAGCGACCTCTGAGCTCCAGCGAAAATCAGGCCAATGCCGAATTGCTCATGGGTATGCCGCGGGAAGCTGTGCCGCGTCCGCGCCTCGACCGCTTCGATCCCGGCTATCGCCGAGCGAAGCATCCTGAATTGGCTCGTTGCCATGCCTACTCCGGGCTACGATCAACGCCAGCCACTGTGCCAGCAGCACAGGCTATCTGCAATCACCGGAAGTCAGAAGAACTCGTCAAGGAGCTGGTAATAATCAAGCCGCGCCGGATCGATATCCGCCATTCCGTAGGCATCGAGGAAGGGCCGAACCAAAGCGGCGCCGAGATTGAACTGGATGCTGCGGCAGGCAAGCGCGATGTCCTGATAGCGGTCGGCAACGCCGAGACGGCTGCAGTCGATATAGCCGGAAAAGCCGCCATTCAGCGCGATGAAGTTCGGCAGACAGGCATCGCCATGCGCCACCACAAGATCCTCGCCGCCAGGCCTCATATTCTCGAGATCGGCAAAGAGCGCTGCCGCGCCCCTGCCCATCCGCACCGCATCGAAGTCCATCTCGTCGACGACGCCGGCCTCCATGCGCGCCTTCGCGACCGCGATGCGCCTTTCCAGCCGATGATCGAAAGAGCAGAGACGGACATCAAGGCGATGCAGTTCGACAAGCGCAGCCGCCGTGATCTCGACGCGCTTCAAGGGGGAAAGCGCAGAATTGCTCGCGAGGTCGCAGCCCGGCAGCGCCGTCATCAGCAACCAGTTCCTCGCTCCATCGGCTGTCTGGGCGACGACATCGGGACAGGCAAGGCCCATGGACTTCAGCCAGCCAAGCCGGGCCGCTTCGTCGCTGAGCTCGGAAAAAGGACCTGCTTTTTCGACCTTCAGGTAAAGCGTCGTACGGCCGTCCGCCTCCAGCCTGAAGACATTTGCGGCGGAACGGCCCATCGCATCGCGCAGCAGCCGATAGCCGGAAAGATGTGCGGCAATTGCCAGCGGCATCCCTTCGCGCTCAGGAAGCCAATCGTTCATGGAAAGTCCCCGAGCTCGCTGCGCAGCATCATGGGCTACCGCAATTCATCTCCGCGGACAATTGCGCAGCAAACGGGCGCTCTCGAAATTGAACGCCTGTCCGGTGATGTCAATGCAGCCTTTCAGGGCGGATTTCGTCGGAGAGGATTTTCAAGGCATCTTCGAGTGCGGCGACAAGAATATCGGTCAGCTCGTCACCCTTGTTTTCGAGAAACGCGTGCCTCGCGGCCTCATCTTGCATTTCGAAGAAGCGGTCAATGTCGATCGACATCTCCTGGTCCTTTCAGTCATCGGAACATTCTGCGATGAAAGCGGACTACAGGGGCTCACTTGCGCAAGGCTGACGCAGCACGCCGCCTGTCAGTATTCCGGAAAGCCGCGGGCCCGCCATTGGCTGGGCGGGATCGGATCGCCGACGTCAACGGCGAACGAGACAACCTTGGTGACGCCCTCGTCCACCTCGCAGCGGTATTGAACGTCATACCAGCCGTCGCGCGTGCGAAAAGCGCCGCGGCGGATATCAAGCACCGTGCCGCGCGGCAGAGCATAATTGGGGACCATCACCGGACTGTAGGCAGGCGAGCTGTGAATAAGCTGCTCGCGAAGCTCCGTGCTGCAAAGTTGGGCGGCCCGCCTGCCCCGCGGCAGGTTGCCCATTGCGGTCCGGGCGATCGGATCATCCGTTTCGTTCTGCGAGAACAGCGTTTTGGCTTCTTTCAGCTCACTCGGCTTTTCAGCCTTCGCCATCTCCGTCTGCTTGGTCTTCGGTTTTTCAGACGGCTTCGCGTGTTCGAGCGCGACCTTCGCCTCATCTTGCGCGCCAGCCGCAGGACCGTCCTTCGGCGTGTCGATATTGGCGACATCCACCTGCGGCAAGTCAACGTCCTCCGGTACGGGATTTGCCGGCGGCTTGTCGGTAACGGGCGGCTTTGCCGCAGCCGTCTCGACTGGCTTGGGCTCCTCGGGCTTCGGCTCATCGGGCGGCGTTACCGGCGGCTTGCCGGCCTCCGCCGCAGCATTGCCCGTGTCGGATTTCCGGGGGCCGGTATCCTTGTCGCCGAATTCGAAGACGGGCCTCAGAACAGGCATGGGTTGACCCTTCCCCTCCTTGCCGGAGAGGTCATTCTTCGCCTCGGATTTCGGCGCTTCAGGCGGCTTTTCTTCCGGCTTGGCCTCTGGTGGCGGAGGTGGCGGTGGCGCTGGCGGGGGTGCCGGCGCCTTTTCCGCCTTCTCCTCTATCTTTGGCATCTCTGGCGGCTTTTCAGCCGGCTTCTTCTCTTCCGGCTTTTTCTCTTCGGGCGGCGGCACCAGATCGACGTTTACGGTCTCTTCTTTGGGCGGTTCGGGCGGCCGGTCTGGTAATTTGACGAGGAAGAAGGCGACAACGGCGACGTGCAATGCAATCGAGGCTGCCACGCCCCAACTGATCTGCCCCCAGCGCTTTTTGACGATCTTCTGCATGCCCACGGATGATGCTCACGACAAGCTACCGATGTGGCCTTTTAAGAAGGCATCATCAAGCCATAAAACAAAAAAGTGCTTTCCGCGCGGCCGGTCGAGAGCCGCGCGGCGGATGGTCCATATCTTTTATTGTTCACGCGCCTGCGATTGCAACTAGCTGAGAGAGCCTATGATTTCACGATAGGCAGCCTCGGGGAATGCCTTCAGCGTCCGCGTACGAACATTGCCGCCCGTCGCAAGTTGCAGGGTAAACCGTGCCATCACGGCATCGTCCGGCGCCTCGCATACGGCGACCATGTCGTAGTCGCCCATCGTCAGAAAGAAGTTCTTGAAGGAGCCGCCCATATCGCCGAGCGCCTTCTTGGCCGCGTCCAGCCGTTTTGCCGAGTCGCGTGCAGTGCGAATGCCTTGATCTGTCCAGTTGATAAGCATGACATAAGTGGTCATTGCACACCTCCCCACGGAGGGTTTTGGTCCACGCAGGTATGTGGCGACCTTGCTCACGCGCTGCGGCCGGTCCCTTCCCCCGTGCGCAGACTATACCATTCCGGCCTGCGGAAAGCGAAGGAATGTGTGGAGCCCAAACGCGAAAGAGCCGGGACGAACCCGGCTCTTCAATCATCAAATCAGTCGCACGACGGCTGCCGCGCAGCCGGCACGTGCTTAGCTGTCCAGGAAGCTGCGAAGCTTTCTGGAGCGGCTCGGGTGCTTGAGCTTGCGCAGCGCCTTCGCTTCGATCTGGCGGATACGTTCGCGGGTGACCGAGAACTGCTGGCCGACTTCCTCGAGCGTGTGGTCCGTATTCATGCCGATGCCGAAGCGCATGCGCAGCACGCGCTCTTCGCGCGGCGTCAGCGAGGCGAGAACACGGGTCGTCGTCTCGCGCAGGTTCGCCTGGATCGCGGCGTCGATCGGCAGCAGCGCATTCTTGTCCTCGATGAAATCGCCGAGATGCGAATCTTCCTCGTCACCAACAGGGGTTTCGAGCGAGATCGGCTCCTTGGCGATCTTCAGGACCTTGCGGACCTTTTCGAGCGGCATGGCCAGCTTTTCCGCCAGTTCTTCCGGCGTCGGCTCGCGGCCGATCTCGTGCAGCATCTGGCGCGACGTGCGGACGATCTTGTTGATCGTCTCGATCATGTGCACCGGAATGCGGATCGTGCGGGCCTGGTCGGCAATCGAACGGGTGATCGCCTGACGGATCCACCAGGTCGCATAGGTCGAGAACTTGTAGCCGCGACGGTACTCGAACTTGTCGACCGCCTTCATCAGGCCGATGTTGCCTTCCTGAATGAGGTCGAGGAACTGCAGGCCTCGGTTCGTGTACTTCTTGGCGATGGAAATGACGAGGCGAAGGTTCGCTTCGACCATTTCCTTCTTGGCGATGCGCGCTTCGCGCTCGCCCTTCTGCACCATGTGCACGATACGGCGGAATTCCGAAATCGAGATGCCGGTTTCCGTCGCGAGGTTCTGGATCTCCTGGCGGATGTCGCGGATCGTCGTGTTTTCGCCCTTGGCGAATTCCTTCCAGCCGCGCGCCGCCAGATTGCCGATCGACTTCATCCAGTTCGGATCGAGCTCGGCACCCTGATACTGTTCCAGGAACGAGTCGCGCTTGACGCCGTAGGATTCAGCCAGACGCAGCAGGCGGCCTTCGTTCTGAACGAGGCGCTTGTTGATGTCGTAAAGCTGCTCGACGAGCGCTTCGATGCGGTTCTGGTTGAGCGACAGCGACTTGACCGCCTTGATCAGCTCGTCCTTCAGTTCCTTGTAGCGGCGCTCCTGCGCGGAAGACAGCGTGCCGGTGGCGGCAAGGCGCTGCTCGACCTGCTGGTCCTGCAGCTTGCGCAGCTTCTTGTAGGTCTCGGCGATAAGGTCGAGCGTTTCCATGACCTGCGGACGCAGTTCCGCTTCCATAGCGGCCAGCGACAGGTTGGATTCGTCCTCGTCCTCTTCTTCCTCTTCCACAGGCAAGCCTTCGCCGCCGACATCGGTGATGTCGTCGTCGCCGGAACGCGGGCGGCGCGTCCTTTCCTTTTCCTCGGCGGCCTTGCGGTCGGCCTCGATCTTCTCCGGGCTCTGGAACTGCGGCGCAGCCTTGGCTTCCGGACCGGAATAGGTCGTTTCGAGATCGATGATCTCGCGAAGCAGGGTCGTGCCCTCGTTCAGTTCGTCGCGCCAGATGATGAGCGCCTGGAAGGTGAGCGGGCTTTCGCAGAGGCCTGCGATCATCGTTTCGCGGCCGGCCTCGATACGCTTGGCGATGGCGATTTCGCCTTCGCGCGACAGAAGCTCGACGGAACCCATCTCGCGCAGATACATGCGCACCGGGTCGTCGGTACGATCGGTCGGCTCCTTCTTCTTGGCAGTCGCAAGTGCGGTGCCGCTGGAAGGTGCGAGTTCGCCGCCCTCGCTCTCCTCATCGCCGCCGGCGTCGTCGTCGTCGGTGCTGCCCTGGCCCGCCTCTTCGGCTTCCTCGTCTTCGATGACGTTGATGCCCATGTCGGACAGCATCGCCATCGTGTCTTCGATCTGCTCGGACGTCACTTCCTCGGACGGCAGGACGGCGTTCAGCTCGTCCATCGTCACATAGCCGCGCTTCTTCGCGGCCTTGATCATTTTCTTGACCGCGTCATCGGAAAGATCGAGAAGAGGGCCGTCGGATGCGCCGTCGCGTTCGACTTCCGCTTCTTCGTTCTCTTTGACCTTGGTTGCCATTTATATCGTCGCCTTCCTGACGCTATTCAAACTCGCTACGGTGAATGGCCCTCGAAGCCTGAGCGCGCAAACGCAAGCCTCGAATCACCTTTTTACCCACCTAACGGGATGACCTTTAAAGCCCGATTAACCACAATTGCCGGCCCAGAATGACAGAGCTTCCATGCATCGAAATCACCGGCCATGGTTATGTGCGATCCGCCCTGACCCAGTCCACCGCTTTCAAGTCGAACGGTGATTCCCACAATTTTTGTTCTCGTCAAGCTTTTCCACAAAAAAAGCCGTCAAAAACATGGAAAAAGCCTTATCCACAGGCTTGGAACCGCTCAAGCGATCGCTTCGCTTAGATAGGATGTCACCAGGAAAAGACAAGGGCGCAACGCCCTCGCCCCTCATATCGGTGTTGTCTGCGGCTTTATAGTGGCGGCCGCCACCTCTTCTGCAGGCGGCAGCATAACCTAGTGCGACAGTCCGTCGTAATGCGTCACCTTCAATGCCGCGAGATCGATGGCCGGAATGCAGCGGAGGTTGATTGACGCCATTGCCGTGCCGTCGGGAGCGTCGGCCTCGCCGAACGGTGCGATGCCACAATTCGAGCAGAAGTGATGCTTGATGACATGCTTGTTGAACGTATAGGTCGAGAGGTTCTCCTCAGGCGTTTTCAGCGTCAGCTTCGCGCGCGGCACGAAGCCTAGGAGACCGCCTCGACGCCGGCAAAGGGAGCAATTGCAGTCGAGAGCTTCCTTGAAATCGCCCTCCACCTCGAAAGCGACATTGCCGCAATGGCAGCTTCCCTCGTAAATCATCATCCTATCTCCCTCATATCCAATCCATCACGACCTTGCCGGAATTGCCCGAGCGCATCGCCTCAAAGCCATCCCGGAACTCATCGATCTTGATGCGGTGCGTGATGACCGGCGAGAGGTCGAGCCCGCCCTGCACGAAGGCGATCATCTTGTACCATGTCTCGAACATCTCGCGGCCATAGATGCCTTTCAGGTTCAGCATCTTGAAGATGACCTTGTTCCAGTCGATTTCGAAACCGGCCGGCGCAATGCCGAGAATGGCGATCTTGCCACCATTGTTCATCTTGTCGATCATGTCGCGAAAGGCCGGTGCCGCACCCGACATCTCCAGGCCGACATCGAAGCCCTCCGTCATGCCGATCGCCTTCATGACATCGGCCAGATTCTCCTTCGACGCGTCGACGACGTAATCGATGCCGAGTTTGCGCGCGAGGTCCAGCCGATGCGGGTTGATGTCGGTGATGACCACCTTGCGGGCGCCGGAGCGCTTGGCGACGAGCGCCCCCATGATACCGATCGGGCCCGCGCCGGTGACAAGCACGTCTTCACCGACGAGATCGAAGGAAAGCGCGGTATGCACCGCATTACCGAAGGGATCGAAGATCGCAGCGATCTCGTCGGGAATATCATCCGGGATCGGCACGACATTGCTCTCGGGGATGCAGAGGAATTCACCGAAGGAACCGGGGCGGTTGACGCCGACGCCCAGCGTGTTGCGGCAGAGATGGCCCCTTCCCGCTCTGCAGTTACGGCACTTGCCGCAGACGATATGGCCTTCGCCGGAGACCCGCTCGCCGACATGGTACTTGGTGACGGCCGAACCGATCTCGGCGATTTCGCCGCAGAATTCATGGCCGACGACCATCGGCACCGGAATGGTCTTCTGCGCCCACTGGTCCCAATTCCAGATGTGGACGTCCGTGCCGCAGATAGCGGACTTCTTTACGCGGATCAGCACGTCGTTCGGGCCGACCTCCGGAACCGGAACGTTCTCCATCCAGAGCCCGACTTCCGCCTTCGACTTGACCAGCGCCTTCATCATGTTCGACATCGTTTTTTCCTTGCTTGGCGCCCCGGCCTCATCTCCCTTCTCCCCTGGGGGAGAAGGTGCCCGAAGGGCGGATGAGGGGGCCGCAGACGTCCAAATTAATTGCTCGCCGCTTGCGCTTTGAGCCTTGCTTCGCTCGCCCCCTCATCTGTCCTTCCGGACATCTTCTCCCCGCTGGGGAGAAGGGGGAATTGTCTTCAAACAACACCAAGTTCGCGACCGGCCTCGGCAAAGGCTGCGATCGCGCGCTCGACATCCGCCGTGGAATGCGCAGCCGACATCTGGGTGCGGATGCGGGCCTGGCCCTTCGGCACGACCGGGAAGGAGAAGCCGATGACATAGACGCCCTTCTTCAACATCAGCGCCGCCATGTCCTGCGCCAGCTTGGCATCGCCAAGCATGACGGGGATGATCGGATGCCCCTCGCCCGCCAGCGTAAAGCCCAGCTTCGTCATCTCGGAGCGGAAAAGCGCTGCATTGGCGGAAAGCTTCTCGCGCAACACGTTGCCGTTTTCGATGAGGTCGAAGACCTTGAGCGAAGCGGCGGCAATGACCGGAGCGAGCGTGTTGGAGAAGAGATAAGGCCTCGAACGCTGGCGCAGCCAGTCGACGACTTCCGCCTTGGCCGAGGTATAGCCGCCGGAAGCGCCACCCAGCGCCTTGCCGAGCGTGCCCGTGATGATGTCGATTCGGCCTTCAACACCGCAATGTTCCGCCGAGCCACGCCCATGCTTGCCGACGAAGCCGACGGCATGGCTGTCGTCGACCATGACCATCGCGCCGTATTTCTCGGCGAGATCGCAGACGCCCTGCAGATTGGCGATGATGCCATCCATCGAGAAGACGCCGTCGGTGGCGACCATCTTGAAGCGGCTGCCCTCTGCCTTTTTCAGCTCTTCTTCGAGCGCCTTCATGTCATTGTTGGCGTAGCGGAAACGCTTGGCCTTCGAGAGCCGCACGCCGTCGATGATCGAGGCATGGTTGAGCGCATCGGAAATGATCGCATCCTCTTCGCCGAGCAGGGTCTCGAAGAGGCCGCCATTGGCATCGAAACAGGAGGAATAGAGAATCGTATCCTCCATGCCCAGAAACGATGAGATGCGCGCCTCGAGCTGCTTGTGCTCTTCCTGCGTACCGCAGATGAAGCGGACGGAGGCCATGCCGTAGCCATAGCGGTCGAGCGCCTTCTTGCCCGCTTCGGCCAACTCTTCGTTGTCGGCAAGGCCGAGATAGTTGTTGGCGCAGAAATTCAGCACCCGCTCACCGGAGGCGACTGCGATCTCGCCGGCCTGTTTCGAGGTGATGACGCGCTCGGACTTATAAAGTCCGGCGTCCTTCAGCGAGGCGAGTTCGGATGTCAGATGCGAAAGAAACGCTGATGTCATTGGAAACACCGTGTTCGAGAGATTGCTGTGATCGGCAATTAGTACATAACAGGCGGGGATTTCGCGAGAACGCTACGGAATATTTTTGAACCAGGCGACCCTCCGCCCCTTATGAGAAGGGCCGCAGTCACTCTGCTCGTCCTCTATGAAGCCTTCACATCGGATGGTCTGTCGACTGAAGTTGGTCGAGAAGCGCGCCAAGCATCGCCCGTTGCCCCTTGAGCAGCTTGATCTCGGCATCGGCAAGGGCAAACCAGCCAGCCCTGTCCACCTCTGGGAAAGACTGGATCCTCCCTGACTTTGGAGGCCATTCCATCTGAAACATCGAGCTCTTTATCGCGTCCACGTCCAATACCGGATCCGCCTCGACCGCCCAGACGGTCACGACCTTCCCGCCCGGCTGACGGTACTCTCCGAGATGGACGAACGTCCCCTCGATGGCGACGCCCAGTTCCTCCCGAGCCTCGCGGGTCGCGGCAGTCAACTCGTCCCCGCCCGGCTCCACGAGGCCTTTCGGAATGGACCAGGCGCCTTCATCCTTCTTCGCCCAAAAGGGGCCGCCGGGATGCACCAGAAGAATTTCCAGTTGGCTACTTGATCGGCGGTAAATGAGAAGCCCGGCGCTTCGAACCGGCATCGGCTGCTCCCAGGGTTGGTCCGGGTTCAAGGCACTCGTTGCAGATGCCGCAACCGTCCTCATCCATCGAAAGTCTCGAGCGCTGTCGCTGACAACATAGACAGACCATCGTGTCCCGCGAGGAGCTTTCTTCCCGCTCGGGTGGCAGGATCTCCATCCTCGGGTTTGAAGAAAAGTCAGCCGTCAGCTCGCCCATCTCGATGCTCCGCACAAGTACCGCAACTGAGATAGGAGCGGCAACCGGGGGCGGCAAGTCTGACGGCCGGGATGGACACCGTTATTGC
>NZ_JBNDHT010000100.1:0-26071 GCF_056755115.1 Rhizobium sp. SVR5-2C
AGCGACCATCGGGCATTGGCCTTCGCTTCGACCAGAAGCGGCGCACGCGTGCCGACAGCACGGCGTCTGGCTTTGCGCTTGCGGACAGAAAGCCCTTCCTCCCGATACAGCCGATAGATGCGATTAACGCCGGACGGCTCTCCGTCCCGCCGAAGCAGGACGAACAGCCGCCGGTAACCGAAACGCCGACGCTCGTTGGCAAGGTCACGCAGCCTTGCTCGCAACTCGGTCTCCGGCGGTCGGTTCGACTGGTAGCGGATCGTCTTGCGATCGGCGGATATGATCTGGCAGGCCCGCCGTTCCGAAAGACCCATCACAGTCTTCAGATGCGCGACGGCGTCACGCTTGGCGGCGGGCCCTACCATTTTTTTGCAAGAAGCTCGCGAAGCGCGGCTGAATCCAGCATCTGCTCGGCCAGCAGCTTCTTCAGCCTCGCGTTCTCGTCCTCAAGCGCCTTCAGCCGCTTCGCCTCGGAGACTTCCATACCGCCGTATTTGGCTTTCCAGTTGTAAAACGTCGCTTCCGAAATTCCGTGCTTGCGGCAGAGGTCGGCTGCCTTCGCACCAGCCTCCTGCTCCTTCAGCACCGCAATAATCTGCTCTTCCGTAAATCTCTGCTTCGTAAGCGACAAGCAGACCCCATCTAGCGGCGGTGGCGACTAGTCCGGTATTTCAAGCAGACGAATTCGCGAACAGTGAGGTTCTATGTCTGCGCCTAGGTCTGAAACTAGAACCTTCCACATGATCGAGGCGGTACCGGAGCGGCTTGAGGGTGCGCCACGACAATTTCGGCGTCGTTGGTCCGATGAATTCAAAGAGCGGGCAGTGGCTGAGGCGATGGAGCCCGGCGCTAGCGTGTCGGCGATTGCGCATCGCCTGGGGATCCATCCTTCACAGTTATTCACTTGGCGTCGTGATGCTCGAAACAGGCAACAAGTTTGGTCACGAGATCCGGCCATAAAGGTTGATGAGAAGTCTGTTGGCACAATTGAGGTGGTGGTTGGCAACGTCGTGATCCGTGCCGATAGCGATTTCGATGAGGTCCATCTGCAGCGAGTGCTCCGAGCGGTGCGCTCGGCATGATCCCGTCGAGTGTAAAGGTGTTTTTGGCGAGCCATCCGATCGACTTCCGCAAGGGGCCGGACAGTCTACTTTCGTTGGTGCGGGATGCCGGCAATGATCCATTCAATGGTGCCCTTTATGTCTTTCGGGCCAAGAGAGCAGACCGGGTCAAGATCGTCTGGTGGGATGGCTCTGGCGTTTGCCTTTATGCGAAGCGGCTGGAGAAAGCCCAGTTCTGCTGGCCGCGGGTCGGGCACCACCGCGTCCAGCTCAATCATGCTCAGCTTCTGGCTTTGGTCGACGGAATGGACTGGAAGCGGGTTCGATCTACGCCGGTCAAACCTCCCGAGATTGTTGGGTAAAAGCGCTGCGGCGAAGTGAATCAGCGGTCTGAAACTACGGGCGGATCACGGCAAAATATGCTCTGATCAGCCTATGACGCCGCCCGATATCGAGCTCCCGGATGATGTAGAGGCTCTGAAAGCCATGGTCCTTGCCATGGCCGAAAAAGCAGCTCGCGTCGAGGCCTTGGAGAAACAGGTCGACGATCTCGAGGCCCGAAATGCAGACGCCGACGAGCGTATCGAGCGGCTCACGCAGATCCTGAGGGCCTTCGATCGGGCCCGCTTCGGCCGACGCTCGGAAAAGCTTGCATCATCCACCGTCGATGACGAACAGCATGCCTTTCTTCGAGGAGATCGAGACCGGCATTGCGGCAATCAAGGCTCAGGTTGCGAAAGGCCGCGGCAGTGCGGATAGCAAACGCGCATCGCGACCTCGCAAGGGCTTCGCGCCGCATCTTGAGCGCGTCGAGGTCGTGATCGAGCCGGAAGTCTTGCCAGAGCACGCGGGCAAGACGAAGATCCTGATCGGCGAGGACGTCTCCGAGCGGCTGGATGTCGTCGCAGCGAAGTTCCGGGTCATCGTCACGCGCCGTCCGAAGTACGCCTTTAAGAACGAGGATGGCGTCATCCAGGCGGCGGCTCCGGCCCACATCATCGAAGGTGGCATTCCGACGGAAGCACTGCTGGCCCAGATCGCCGTTTCCAAATATGCTGACGGCCTGCCGCTCTATCGCCAGGAAGCCATCTACGCCCGTGACAAGGTTGAACTCGATCGCAGGCTGATGGCCCAATGGATGGGTAAGGTGGGGTTTGAGCTCGACATCCTCGCCGACTACATCCTGAACGAGATCAAGAAGGCAGAACGGATTTTTGCCGACGAAACGACCTTGCCGACACTCGCGCCGGGGTCCGGGTCGGCGAAGACGGCGTGGCTATGGGCATATGCCAGAGATGACCGGACGTTTGGGGGCAGCGGTCCACCGATGGTGGCCTATCGCTTCGAGGACAGTCGAGCCACCGAGTGCGTCGCACGACACTTGAGCGGCTATCGTGGAATCCTGCAGGTCGATGGGTATGCCGCCTACAACAAGCTCGTCCGGAAGGATGGAGGCAATGACAGCGCCACTCTGGCTGGCTGCTGGTCGCACAGCCGGCGGAAGTTCTACGAATTGCACGTCGCAAACAGCTCGAAGGTCGCTACAGACACCGTCCAGCGGATGGCAAAGCTGTGGGAGATTGAGGAGACCGTTCGGGGTCAAAGCCCTGAGGCTCGTGTCGCCGCACGTCAGGAGATCTCCGCAGCGATCGTCAGTGACCTCTTCACTCTCTGGCAGGCGACCCTGCCGCGGGTCTCCGGCAAATCGAAACTTGCAGAGGCTCTCCGTTATGCCATCTCGCGTCGCGACATCTTCGAGCGCTTCCTGACAGACGGTCGAGTTGAGCTCGACTCCAACATCGTCGAGCGGGCAATCAGGCCCCAGGCCATCACGCGCAAGAACTCACTTTTTGCAGGCAGTGACGGTGGCGGCAAGACCTGGGCGACCATCGCGACGCTTCTGCAGACGGCAAAGATGAACAACGTCGATCCGCAGGCCTGGCTAACGCAGACGCTTGAACGCCTTGCTAATGCCTGGCCCAGCACCGAAATCGAAGCCCTCATGCCGTGGAATTACGCCGCCTGAACGGCATCGGCTTGTCGCTTACTCTGCTTCTTCATTCGTCCGTCCTTTAATAGGCCGGAACTCTAATCCATTTTGGAGGAAATTCTCAGTGGCAGGTCAAAAGGAACGAAACACTCGGTTCGGCCGTCCGGCCGCGAAGTTCCCTTCGTCAAGTATATATCTGCTGAGGCCGAACATCGTCATTAATGACGAAATTAGTGAGGTAATTTCAGCGCTTCGTCGAAATTCTCGAATGCGCACATTACGC
The DNA here is from genome assembly GCF_056755115.1 of Rhizobium sp. SVR5-2C. Classification (NCBI taxonomy): domain Bacteria; kingdom Pseudomonadati; phylum Pseudomonadota; class Alphaproteobacteria; order Hyphomicrobiales; family Rhizobiaceae; genus Rhizobium; species Rhizobium sp. SVR5-2C. The sequence continues at coordinate 3,335 of NZ_JBNDHT010000100.1, forward strand.
AATTTCATGAGCTGCGAAAAGTTTTCTATAAAGTTCACTTTCCGTCTCAAGCGACTCATGTGTCCCGACGGCGACGATCTGTCCCTTGTCGATCAGGATGACTTTGTCCGCATCCAATATTGTAGATAGTCGATGCGCTACTGTCAGAGTCGTCTTGCCACGGGAGAGTCGATCAAGCGCTTTCTTGATGTTTTTCTCTGTTTCTCCGTCGAGGGCAGACGTGGCTTCGTCCAGCAGGAGAACAGGGGCATTCTTCAAGAAAGCTCTAGCGATGGCAATTCTCTGTCTTTGCCCGCCGGATAGATTGCCCCCGTTGTTTCCGACATCGGTATCCAGTTGCTGAGGTAGCTCAGACACGAATTCCAGAGCTTGAGCGGCGGACAACGCCGCAACAATCTCATCCTCGGTTGCATCCAATTTACCGAACGCGACGTTCTCGCGAACGGACCCTGAGAACAGGAATGTGTCTTGTGCAACATACGCGACGGAATTCCTCAAGGACCGAAGTGATGAGGCAGAGATATCCTGATCATCGATCAGGATCATCCCTGAACTCGGTCTATACATGCCCATGATCAAATTGATGATTGTGGATTTTCCGGCTCCAGATCTTCCAACTATCGCAACGTGTTCGCCTGGGAGAACATCAAACGTCACATCGATCAGAGTTGGAGCCGACGCTTTCTTGTAGGAAAACCCAACCGATGCAAATTGGAGCTTGCCGCCGTCAACAGCGAGATGGGTGCCTATCTCATCCTGTTCGACCTCTCCATGGTCGAGCACTTCAAAAAGCCGCCTTACTCCGACCATTTCTCTTTGAAGTTGGACATTCAAGTTTGCGAGCCTTCTGGCCGGATCATAGGCCAGGAGAAATGCCGTGATGAACGCCATGAACTCCCCTGGAGTCTTCCCATTATCGAGAGTTTGCCATCCTGCATAAAAGATAAAGGATCCCACGATGACGCCAGCCAGAATATCGAACATTGGTCCTGTCAATGACGATACTTTTAGGAGCCGGTTCTGGCGATTTTCCATCTTGTCCACGGACGAGCCGATCCGCTTGTCCATTATCCGTTGAAGGTTGAAGGATTTCACAACCCTTAAGCCCTGTAGCGCTTCGACACCAAGCACATTTAAGCCAGCCATCATATCGGCCTCCGATTGACTTAAGCGCTTAGTTTCTTTGATGACGACGTAGACCCCCCAGATGATAACCGGCGCTGCCAAAAGAGCGAAAACACTCATGAATGGATCTTGGAGAACCATCACGACAACGAGTGAGATCACCGTGAATAGATCGCGGACTAGATTGGTTGTTACAGTGATGATCGCGTTCTTCGCGGCGCGGGCGGACTGAATAACCTTGGAAACAACTCCTCCAGGATGTCTACTGGAGTGGTCGAGCACGCCCATCCTGATGAGCTTTTCAAATTGGAGTCGCTGCAATTTTGCGGTGATCGAACTACCAATTGATCCCATCAACACTGTTTGAAAATATCCCGCCAGCCCCTTCGTCAGAAAGGCAAGCATGATCGCAGATCCGATCATCCAAACGGCAACACGATCATTGTTTACAAAAATCCTGTTGACCATAGATTTCGACAGCCAGGCGATAGTGCCGGTAGCGACGCCTACCATCAACATGCAGACTATTGCTATGAAGAATTTTGCCTTGTGCTCAAGGCCGAAGTCCATGATCAACCGCTTCCCCAGCGCGATTGTTTCGCTTCTAGAGACTTTAACCTGGCTCTTCTTGGTCATTTGCCCAGATTTTCCTAGTTCTGTTCGGGCTGCTTCTATTCGAAATGCTTGAGCGTCGCAACCTTGCCAATCCTTACCGAATCTGCCCACTTGTACCTTCCGAACGATGAAATCAGTTGCTATGCCTTCGGAGCCGATGTCAAATAGGTCAGAACAGCTGCCATCTCGCCGGGGCTGTGCAGCGGACCGTTGTGGACTGCGTTAAGAATGGTGTCACGCTGTAGCCAGATGATTTCTTCAATTTCCGAAGAAAGTCCCAGCGCAGGCTGGCTCTGCAGCGTTACCAAGAAATTTACTTGGCTCGAGATTTTGCCACGATACTCCATTTTGAAACTGTTCAGCGGGCGGAAATCCGCGCCCACTGGGTCCGGCAGTCCTATCTCTTCGCGAAGCTTTCGCTATAGAATTCTAATAAAGTTCCGCTGATCCGTTATCTCCTCGCCGCCTCCCGGGAGCTCAAGTGCCCCTTGTGCATAGGCTTCATTCAAAGCTCGTCTTGCAAGCATGAGCCTGTCTGCGAAACCAAGCAATCTAGCGGTGATGCGGCGCTCGCTGGGCTGAGTACCCTAAGCGGGAGCAGCGTCACCACCGCACCAGATGGTCGGCCCGTCAGGAACGTATCGGAAATCGTACTGGCTTGACGCTCCTCCGGTGAGGGTCGTTCACCGCTGGCGTTTAAAAGGAAGACTCGCCAAGCCACATCAATGACGACCGGCGTTCGGCGAGCGTCCAGTCCGCTAATTACAGACAAAAAGAGACCCCGCGTGCTGTGGAGAGTGGGTGCGGGGTCAGGTCGCCGGTGTGGCTGGCTGGATGCGCTGGCGGGCGATGCCAGAGAGAAGCCCCGCCGAAGCGGCCGCTCCTGCCGCCCTTAAAGTGTGACCAGTGAGGCAACTGAATAGCAGAAAGTTGTGAGCCCTCCAGTCAAAAATGCACAATTAGCAAAACGTGATAGATTTCATTTCAGTTGGCGCTTATCTTCAAGAATGCTTCGTATAACTCTATGCGGAAGTAAAAGTGAGCGTTGCGAATGCTGCCACCGAAATTGGACGCCAGCGACATCATTGCAATTGAAGACTGCGTACTTGGCAAGCGGCACGGTTAAGCTGGTATATCGCCATCCTAATTGGGAGAATGCTGTTGTGAAGATTGTTCGCCCCGAGTTGGAGGATGGAAAAGGACAGTTCGCAACGCATAACTCACTCAAGAGACGACGTACGATTGGAGTCTATCGGGATTTCGCCCGGGAAATCTCGCAATATCTTGCGCTTTGTCGCAGAAATTACAGTACCGGCAATTTCAGTTTTCCAGTAGCTACGCCGCTTGGATTTGTTCCAACAGATCGAGGCCTTGGCCTTTTGAGCGAACGGATATCCGGCACTGATGGCGGATTGGCGCCGTCATTGCGCTCGATTATCCAGCGCGGAAAATTCTCGACTGTCCATGTCGATGCGCTGCAGCGTTTCTTCGATGATTGCTCCCGTCTTCATATTGTTTTCGGGGAGGTCAATTGGGCGGGTATCGTGTTCACGACGAGCCGGACGGGAGGCCCCGAGTTTGTCTTGGTCGACGGTATCGGAGACAAAAACCTACTTCCGTTCAAGTCCCTGTCGTGGCGCCTTAACGATAGGCGAGTTCGCGAGATCCAGCGGCGTATCGCGGAGAGAATTTCGCGATCAGGTCGCGGGGTCTTAGCTTAAATCGGGAGGTGCGATGATGAATGCAAAATTTATCTACTTTGGCATCGCCGCCATGTATATAGTCATATTTCTTATCGCTATTTGACCTTCAGATTTCTGTCAGCAAAGAGCTGTAAGTGTCCACGGTCACAGAGAAAGACCGATGAACACGTCCGATGCCAAAGCAAAAAAGATTGTCGGTCTCGCCTTGGATGGCAAAGTGAACGAGGCCAATCGCGCCTATGCCGAAGCCATTGCAGAAGCTAGCCACCGTAGGACGCGTAGACGCGGCATAATTTATTCGGCTCTAGCCCTCGTAGGAATCGTGTCGCTTGGGGCCTATCTTTCCTGACAAGTCAGGAATTGATTCTTGGCTGTTCTATTTCTCATCTGCTGAAGCTCGGCCCCGGAAATTACCTTCAGGTTTAGAGGCTTGGTTCAGACTGATGTTCAGCAAGTGGCAGAGTTCTTCTGCCTCATCCCTCCGGAGCCCCTTGAGTGGCATCCCGGGAGGCATCTCGGCAAACAGACTGGTGTGAGAATCAAAGACATCCCAGCCGGTCAGCAAATTTCGCGTCAAGTTGTATCTGTTGGTGCTCATCGGACAATCGAACGCCGTCTTGGATTGTTTGTTCCAAGCAAAAAACTCTTTCAACCGGAGAACGAATATGGAAACGATGAAGGTCAAGCCGTGGTCCAAGGATCAGGGAGATCATGTGCCATCAACAAGGCTGATTTCGATCCGGATATCCTGCTCGACCTCAGAAGCGGATCGACCGAATCGAGCGTCAGCGGCGGCTGCGCGGACACGTCCGGAATAAAAAATGCCCCAGCGCAGGGCCGGGGCGAAATGGAGAAGTGGAGTACGCTGCTACAACGCAACGGAGCGCTGCATGTTCCCCTGGAGCCCGCCTCACGTTCAGTCGAATAGCCCGAAAAGGATCAGGAGATCGATGACGATACTCAAGGCCATTCCGATCGCGCCGGCCGTCAGCAGTAGCCATACGGGCCACATTGGCTGGCTCGGCGGCTCCCTCGAAGGATTTCCTCGATCTCTCATTGCCCTCTCCAGACATGCGTCGTGAGGAGGTTGGCACGACCAGGCTCGTCCAAAACGTGCCGAAAATGGCGAGCCCTGTCGCACACCACAGTGGAGGGTCAATCGCAATGGGCACCGGGGTGGTTGGGTGCTGTGTTGGGGTAATAGCACCTGAACAAAATAAGCAGGTAAGCCTGCTCATCAATGATCCTTTTGGATTACAAGAGCCCCTGCTAAAGCACCGGGGCTCGCCTCTAGATAGGCGAGCCCCGGCCGCGTCAGATGGTCCGCCGAACTCTGCAGCGTAGAACTCGGTCTGGTTGTCCAGCGCGACCGAGTTCAAGGTCAGATTGCCAGATCTTTTTTCGCCGTCAAGGCGCATTCTAAAGCGCCGCAGTCCAGCCAAAGAAGCGTAACAGCCTGCAAGAAACGATCAGTACCGTACCCCGAAGCCAGCCTCTCTGGCGGCGGCAATAAAAGCGGCTCGTGCCACCTCGTGGGTCATCCGGTTGTCGAGCGCGGCTAGACAAACTTCCTGTGCCCGAAGGAAAGCCTGGCCGGACGTGATGGGCCAGCTCGATGCTAGCAATGTCAGGGCTGCCCGTGTTCCTGTGATGACTTCGAACCGCGTACCGGGCCGCAGTTGCAATTCTACAATGGTGGCCCAGTGGCCGTCGTCCATAACCGCACCTCGTGAGACGATGAGGGGTTAACAACGGCGGCGCTGTTCGGAAGTTCCAGACTTCAGCCAAAACCGGCTGTCATCCGTGAGCTCTTGGTTCGCATGTCGTGGACGAAGAAAAAGCAGCGGTCGGCTCTCCTATCCCAGCAAGACCGGCCACGATATCATCCGGGGATGCAACACCCGACTGAACGAGCAGGATGGCCCTGGACAAAGCAGTCCGGCCGCATTCGGATTGGGGATCGACGTGGTTTGTCTTCAGCCAGTCACTGAGCGCGGATGTTGCAAGCTCTAGTACGATACCGGACAATCAGGTTTGTCGAGGCCTTTGATAAGGCGTAGTCTGCGACCTGGAACGGCAATGGGCGTCAGCCGCTCCCGCACAATCTGCTCTCGCCCTGGGAGCATGAAATGTCCAATCGCAATGCTACGGCTAATTTACTCATTGCCGCACTCGATGATGAGACAGCTTCGGCAGTCATCGAGGCGTCCGAGCGGGTCGATCTCTCCGTTCACTACCAGTTGGAAGCTCCGAAGAGGCCTATCAGCCACGCCTATTTTCCAGAGTCCGGCGTCGTCTCGATCATTACCCACGCCAGGTCACCTGGAAGGCTTGGCGCGCAGCCTGCTCTACGTCGCCATGGCCAATGGTGCAGCCGATGAGCGTGGATTTGCCGCCATCCGCCGGATGCGGCGCGCCGAGGACGGAATGCCGGCAATGACGCTGGCGGAGTTCAAGACCTTGATCCGCGACCAGTTCCTCATGCTGCTGATCGACGAAGAGGCTGCCGTGAGTGCGACCCCACGGCTGTTGCCGGCAGAGGAGAGTGTTCGCCGCGAGGCCTTGTCTTCCCTCCGTGAGGTCTTGAACGCGGGGGGCGCGCTTTCCGGCGAAGCCGAACAGCGTTGGCAGAGGATTGTCGGGGTCTTCGGCCTTTCCGGAGAGTCGCTGCCGGAACCTGTCTCGCCGCCGGCGAAGACCACACCGGTGAAGGTTGTTCGCCGCACGAGCTGACCAACAAGATGCTGAAGCCGAGGGCCTGAACCAGCCCTTCAACATGGAGTGTGAAAATGCAGGATTTACATGACGTTGGGAAAGAGGCCGTGCCGCATCAGAAGTATGAGCGGCTGATCGCCAAGGCCAAGCAGGCTCCTGTGATGACGACCGCCGTCGCCCATCCTTGCGACGAGACATCGCTGCGCGGGGCTGTCGAGGCAGCCGAGGTCGGGCTGATGCGTCCGGTCCTTGTCGGGCCGGCGGAAAAGCTGCGCGCGGTCGCCAAGGCGCATGACCTCGATATCTCGCCATTCGAGCTGGTCGACACGCCGCATAGCGACGCGGCGGCGGCGAAGGCGGTGGAGATCATCCGTGAAGGCGGTGCTGATTTGTTGATGAAAGGAAGCCTGCACACGGATGAGCTCATGCGGGCCGTGACTTCGTCGGCCACTGGGCTGAGGACGGCGCGGCGGATCAGCCATGTCTTCGTAATGGATGTCCCGCACCATTCGGAAACGCTCTTCATTACCGACGCGGCCATCAACATCGCGCCGGATCTCGATGCCAAGCGCGACATCATTCAGAACGCCATCGATCTCTTCACCCAGGTCGGCCTTGGCACGCCACGCGTGGCGATCCTTTCGGCGGTTGAGACGGTCACGTCGAAGATCCCTTCGACGATCGAGGCCGCTGCTCTTTGCAAGATGGCCGAGCGCGGACAGATAACGGGCGGCATCCTTGACGGACCGCTTGCCTTCGACAATGCGATCGATCCGGAGGCCGCGCGGATAAAGGGCATCCAATCGCCGGTCGCTGGCCGCGCCCAGATCCTCGTCGTTCCCAATCTCGAGTCCGGTAACATGCTGGCGAAGAACCTGACGTTCCTGGCGAAGGCGGACGCAGCCGGCATCGTCCTTGGTGCGCGCGTGCCGATCATCCTGACATCGCGCGCGGATTCAGTGCGGGCGCGCCTTGCCTCCTGCGCCGTCGGCGTCCTGCTGGCCGATGCGCGCCGCCGCACGGCACCGATACAGGGAGGATGATGCCATGGACACCATCCTCGTCGTAAATGCCGGTTCCTCCAGCCTGAAGTTCGAGGTCTTCGCCATCTCGGGTTCGCTCACGCGACTGGTCAAGGGAAAGATGGAAGGGATCGGCACCGCGCCGCACCTGGCCATCAAGGGTGCCAGCGGCGAGCAGTTGGCGAATGAAAACTATCCGCACGAGGCCCTTCCCGATTTGCCTGCAACGATGCGCCTCGTGGGCGAATGGCTGCGGGAGCGGCACGAGGGCCACCTGATTGCCGTCGGCCACCGGATCGTCCATGGCGGCCCGAACCACATGCGCCCGGCGCGCATCGACGAAAACCTGCTGCACGAACTGGAGCGCTACACGCCGCTTGCGCCGTTGCACCAGCCGAGCAATCTTGCGCCGATCCGCGTGCTGCTGGAGCGCCAGCCGCAGTTGGCTCAGGTCGCCTGCTTCGATACCGCCTTCCATCGCGGCCATGATCCGATGGCTGACCACTATGCCATTCCCGCGCACTATTTCGAAGAGGGTGTCCGACGCTATGGTTTTCACGGGCTGTCCTATGAATATGTCGCCGGAAGGCTGGCCGAGATCGCGCCGGACGTTGGCGGGGGACGCGTCATCGTCGCCCATCTCGGAAGCGGCGCGTCCATGTGCGCGCTCTTTGAGGGGCGAAGCGTCGAGAGCACGCTCGGGTTCACGGCCCTTGATGGATTGCCGATGGGCACGCGATGCGGCCAGATCGATCCCGGTGTGCTGCTCTATCTGCTGCAGCAGCAGGGCATGACGCCTGCGCAGTTGCAGGATCTGCTCTACAAGGAATCCGGGCTGAAGGGACTTTCCGGCATCAGCAACGATGTGCGCGATCTGCTTGCCAGCGACGACCCCGGCGCGACGCTGGCGCTCGACCATTTCGTCCACCGCATCAGCCTCAATGCCGGCATGCTGGCGGCAGCGCTCGGCGGACTGGACGCGTTTGTCTTCACGGCTGGCGTCGGGGAAAATTCGCCGGTGATGCGCGAGCGGATTGTCAAAAAGCTCGGCTGGCTTGGAGCGTCCCTCGATCCGGCGCGGAATAACGCCGGATCGAGTTGCTGGTGTCGAGCGATGACAGCAAGGTCGCAGTCTATGCCGTGCCGACCGACGAGGAACTGATGATCGCACGGCACACGTTCGCGCTTATCGCCGCTTGACTGGATTGCGTTGGACGCGGGGAGCAAGGTCTTGGATGAGAAAGGGGCGGATTATGATTCCGGAGGGCGCGCCGGGTCAGAGCCTTCTTCCCCTGAAAACTTCGCGCAGACCGTCGCGGAGGCTCAAACTCCGACTTCAACGATATCCGCCAAAGGCGGACTATCGGGTAGCTCTCATGACTGAATGGCTCTCCCAAGTTGTCTGGTCGCTCATCCTTCGGTCGTCACAGCGCGCATCGAAATCGGTCCGAAAGTGCTTCTATGGCGGCCGCTTCAGGGGTTGCGGCGACACGACCTAGTTCGTCCCCTTCGGCGCTATGTCCGATAGCGCCGGCTGCCGTTCACGTTCTTACCGACGATTTCTCGGATGATCATCAAGGTTTCCATTGCCGCTTCCCTGGGCGGCAAGGCGGTGTCGGCGACATTGCTCACAAGCTTTGTAATATCGTGGTCAATGCCCTTCTCGGACCAACGCCTGCCACTGGCAACGGTGATGTAGACCGAATAGGCGTGGTGCATGGTGCCGGGACGTTCGCCTATGATGTGAAGAACGCCTCGCAAGCTGTTGGGGTCCGCGTTTTCGAAGAGCAGCTCGCCGATCCTGTAGCCGGCCCGCACCCTTCCGCCGGTGACAAGGATATTCCTGTCGCTCATTGGTACGTCCGCCTCGGCAAGCAGCCCGCGCATCTCCTCAAGGTAGGGTGCGAGATGTCCGTCGTCCATGATGGCCTTGGCGTTCAGGCCGTCCGAGATGACGATCTGACCCTTGGGCAGATTACCCCCCCAGGAATCCCTTAGTCTTTTGATGTCCGCGATCGCTCCCGGGCTCAGTGCTTCGCCTGACGTTGGATGGGCGATATAGTCGTTGCGGTCCCGGGACAAGCTGCGGATTGGAACGACATTGGGAACGGCGGCAATGAACTCGGGCGAGAGCTCGGCCCAAAGAGACTGCTTGGCATCATCATAGAGCCCCCTGACCTTGGCTGCGAGCTCGGGGTTGAGATCCCAGATATTCTCGCCGTGCCCGGTGGCGAGGTCGACGCCCCTCGCCGCCACCTCGCTCATCTTCTGCCGGCCCTCCGCGTAGACCGCGTCCCTGGACCGTGCGTCACCCTTGGCGAGGCGGTATTGGTAGTACACCCAGAGAGGATCGCCGTAGTTCGTCGTGTATTTGTCGTTCTCGTCAACGATCCCGATTCGCTTGTAAAAATCCCACATCACATCATTGACCTTGAAGCCGAATCTTTGCCTCAACCGAACATGGTCCTGGAACGACGTCGTGAGATAGCTCAACATCGGATCGTTCTTCGTGGGCAGCGCGATGAGATAGACCGGATTGGCCGGCATGATCTGGTCCTGGCACCAATCCAGATCGTCCAGGCTGACCGTCATGTGCAGCGTCGTGCAGATATCGAGGCCGATGGTCAGCCCGTGGAGCTTGCCCATAGCGATGTCTTCGAGACAGCACCGCACCAGTTGCTCGCGGCTCTTGAAGACCTCGGGCCCGATGAAGCCGGCGACATCGTTGACGTGAAGCCAGGCGCCCATCGGCTGCACCTTTGCAAGCTCCAACCCGACCGCTCTGCTGAAACCATATTTTCGGGACTCGAGCACCATCATGTCGACGCCGTTTGCGACGCCGTTGGTGAATTCCGAGCCTTGGCCGGTTTCGAAGTAGAGGCCGTATCTCTCGCCCTTCTTCGCGGTCGCATATTTCAGGATCTTGTCGTTCGTGATGTCGAAGATCTTGTTGCAATCGTCCGTTCCAGCAAGGCTTTGGAACATCGTAGCAACGGTTGCCGGGTAATGTTCGCTCACCTCGGCCTGAACATCGATATGCGCAAGCACGCACCAGGGGATCACGTCGCCCAGCTGGAACGTATCGACGATGTCCTTGAGCGCCCGTTCGACCGTAGCGACGCTTGCAACTGTGCTGTCCACGGGATTGGTTCCGATGACGATGTCGCCGGTCGCGTAGGAAAAGGCATCGAAGACCTGCCAGACCACATCGTCGGGATGATCCGTGGGAGAGTTGGGCTGGATGCGGGCCCCCATATATCCCTTGGCCCCCATTTGGGTGCCCGGCAGGACATTGAAGATTTACTGACCCAGGACAACAAGCTCTTCATTGCTCATCAGTTTCGGCACGCAGCCGATCGTATCGCTGGTCAGGCCATTCATGACGCCCTTGATGTCGACCTCCGACCGGGTCAGGAGAAAATCCTTCAACTGGCCCATGGTCCAGTCCTTGACCTTTGCATACTGGGACTGGTCGGTGGTCTGCCAGATCAGTCGTTGCAGATCGTCCTCGAACAGAGGGTTCTCGTAGAGATCCTTGATTTTCGTGTTTGTCAGCAATGCGCGGGCATTCTTCCGTGTTGTCTCATCCGCGGCCCCGACTCCAATGGCACGATCTCCCTCCTTGAAGTCATTCGCCGCGCCGATCACCTGCTGATAGACTGTCCGATCAAATCCTCCGGTTCTCCTGCTGACATAGGCAAAGACGTCCTCGCCCGGCGCGACCGCTTCGATCACAATGTCTTCCCGGTCGGCAGCCCTTGCGGAATTGCTGTAGCTCGCAAGTGCAGTGGCCGCGCCCATCATGACGAGCAGCTCTCTTCTGGAGAGCCCTTCATGTCCTTCCGAGAGGCCTTTGTGCATGGTTATCTCCCTGTTGTCGAAGACCTACTCTGCGATCAGTTCAGGCTGGCATGGTTCAAGGACATGCAGGAAAAGTCCCAAGCGGTTTTGCGCCCGGAAATGCAGGAAAACAATGAAATAGAGCGTTTCCGCGACGAAGAAGCGCTCTAGGCCGCATCGCGATCAGATCTTCATCACAACCCGGCCGTCGATCTTGTTCTGCCGCATCCGGTCGAATATGCCGTTTATGTCATCGAGACGCTCGGTCGAGTAGTGAACCTTCACCTTCCCGTCGCCCGCGAACTGAAGGCATTCGGCCAAGTCCAGCCGGGTGCCGACAATCGAACCTCTGATGGTCTTGCGGGTTAGGACGGTATCAAAAATGTCAAGCTCGAACGAGCCTGGCGGCAACCCGACGAGAGACATCGTGCCGCGCTTCGCCAGCATGCCAAGGCCTTGCCGGAAGGCCACCGGCGAGACCGCCGTGACAAGCACTCCCTGGGCTCCTCCGCAAAGCCGACGAACCTCGGCCACGGGGTCGGCCGTCTTGGCGTTGATGACGGTGCTGGCACCCATTTTTCGGGCCAGCTCGAGTTTGTCGTCGGCTATGTCGACAGCGATGACCTCGAGGCCCATTGCCTTGGCATATTGAACCGCCACATGGCCGAGCCCGCCGATGCCGGAAATCACCACCGTGTCGCCGGGTTTCGTGTCCGTCTCCTTCAACCCTTTGTAGACGGTGACGCCGGCGCACAGGATCGGGGCCGCCGCTTCAAAATCAAGTCCGGCGGGCAGATGGCCGACATAATCGGGGTCCGCAAGCACATATTCGGCGAACCCGCCATTGACAGAATAGCCGGTGTTCTTCTGCAGATCGCACAAGGTCTCCCAGCCGGCGAGACAGTGCCGGCAATGTCCGCAGGCCGTGTGAAGCCATGGCACACCGACGCGGTCGCCCTCTTTCACCGCGGTCACTCCCCCGCCCACGGCGACGACGGACCCTACGCCTTCATGGCCCGGGATGAATGGCGGACTGGGCTTCACCGGCCAATCTCCGTCGGCCGCATGCAAGTCCGTATGACAAACGCCGCAAGCTTCGATCTTCACAAGGATCTGGCCCTGACCGACCTCGGGGATCGGCACCTCCTCGATGGACAGCGGCTTCTTGAACTCCCGCACGACGGCGGCCTTCATCGTCTTTGACATTGTGCCCTCCCTTCGGTGATGCCGACGAATGCTGACACTTTGTTCGGGTGACGCCCACCCACTATGATTGAATGAACCTGATAAAGGATCGAAAACGACATGCCACGCCCCTTGAGGTTGCAATGCCTTGATGAGCTTGAACCGGCGTAGTGGCTGCATAGACCGGCAAGCATTCACTCCCAGCAGTCATAGTGCACATCGCGGGAACCGACGTCAATTGGGAAGCCGCTGCGGGTGTCGTCGCGAGCCTTTATCATCGCCAGCTTCGCAATCGCCCGTTGGAATTCTTAACCATCTGTATCAACTGCGAGAATATCAGAAACGGAGTTAATGCCGTATACATTTCCGTCATCCGTACGTTGATTTTCCGCTCCACTGACTGCGATAGGGATCCAGTATCGATAGTGGGTGATCGCCGCCAATGATGAGGCTGCGCCTAATACAACATCATTCACTTCCGCAACTCGTCAGTCTTTACATCACCGTTTCGACGTCCTCCATTTGTAAGGCTTCAGCATCTCCAGAAGTCCGGCCCGGCCCTAATGTTTCGGGCTCCTTGGAGAGCGGCAGCATAAGGTCGTGGTGCAGCGATTTCTCGCCGCGCTGCCGGATCGATTGAACGAGTTCGTGCTGGCGGCCTTCCTCCAGGGCACCGTAATACATCTCCGTCGTGCGATAGTGCTCATGGCCGAGGCTCTGCTTAGAGCCTTTCGCTCGTCGGCCGTGGCCCCCAATCCGCGATCATCTGGGCAATGGTCGAGCGGATGGCTTGGGGTGTGAAACGTTGCACGCGAGCGCGATCGGCCGCGGGCGCAAGGATCTTTCTCACAGGCGGCTGATGAGAGAAATTCGAATGTCTGTTGCGGACTGCCTGGCCATCGGTGCTGGAAGGCGCGGGGAAGAGCGGTGCGTTACCGTCGGCACCGGACGAGCGCAACTCGCTGATCCAGTCCAAGACGATCTTAAAGAGAGCGCCTCGCGTCCTACCCCGGCTTTGGTCCTGCCAGGCTCGCATTGGCCGCAACGGCCTTACCGTCCTCCACTTGCGTTTCGGCCCTTCGGGTGAAGGGACGTGACTTTTGGTCACAAGCAGAGGGAACCATGTCCTTGCTCTTTTCGCCGAAAGGTCAATTACCTGCATCAACTTCTCCGAGCCCGGCACGCCGCGCAGCCCCTATGATATTGTTCTTGAGTATCACACCGACGGAAGCCGACTTGGATCGATCAGATAGAAGGACGGGAGAAAACACGCTGACGACATGACGCGATTGGCTGCGCACGGCCTTGAGAAACGACATCTCGGCGTGCCCCTGCGATCATATCTGATGCACCCGCACCGCACATTATATAAAGCTAATTCAATTATTCTTGTCAAACACATACCCGCCAATTGAAGATGACGGGCAACAGGTTTATCTTTTTCTGACCATAGCCCACTTCGGAGCTTGAGCCGAAATGCTGGTATCATTGACGACTAGAATTCCGCTAACGCGGCTTGCCAACATGGCGCGACCAGCGTGCTCGAAACCTGCTTTATTTCGCTGACGAGGGTGCAACGTCTTGACGACGTTGGGAAGCAACGAATATCGGGGAACAAGGGGCATGACTAGCAAACCCACGAGCCTTCCGACTGGCCTTCCGCAGAACGATGCGCCGGAGGATCTCCTACAGCAATATGGTTGCGGGCCGATTCAATTCTGCGGCGGCGACAATGCCCTCTACGAGCGCCATCTGCTCTTCGACAACGTGCTCGCCCCATCCGCGGTTGGAAACCGCGAGCGGTACGAAGCTATGGCCCGCTCCGTTCGCGATATCCTGTCTCAACGGTGGCAGCAAACCGAAGAGACCTACAGCCGGGAAAATCCAAAGCGCATTTATTATCTCTCGATGGAGTTTTTGATCGGCCGGTCGCTGAGCAACAACATCCTCAACCTGCGGCTCGATGCGATCGCGCGTCAGTTCCTCGAAGATCACCAGTTGGACGAGTTGGCAATCCTGGCGCAGGAACCGGATGCTGGTCTCGGCAATGGCGGACTCGGACGGCTGGCGGCGTGCTTCCTGGACTCCATAGCGTCCATGCAATTGCCCGGTATGGGGTACGGACTGCGGTACGAATACGGCATCTTCAAGCAGACGATCGTAGATGGTTGGCAGTTTGAGCAGCCCGACAACTGGTTGCGCAGACCCGATCCCTGGGAGGTCGCGCGCCCCCAATTGGCGGTGACGGTCGAGCTCGGATGCTCCTTCGAGGTGCGTGGCGGGAACTTGAAAGCAATCACCGGCGCACCATCGACGCTGCTAGGCATACCCTATGACAGACCGGTGGTCGGGTATGGCGGCAAAACCATCAACACATTGCGGCTTTGGGCGTCCGCCGCCCCCGACAGTTTTGACTTCCAGGAGTTCAGCGCCGGAGAGTTCGTCAGCGCGTTGGCCGAGCGCCTGACGGCGGAGACCGTCACTCGCGTCCTTTATCCAGACGATTCCACCAGCATGGGCCAAGGCCTGCGCTTCGTCCAAGAGTATTTTCTGGTCGCATGCTCGCTGGCGGATCTTATCCGTAGTTTTCGCACGAACAATCGCGACTGGAATAGCCTGCCCGACAAGGTCGCGATCCAGCTCAACGACACGCATCCCAGCATGGCCATTGCCGAACTGATGCGCGTCCTGCTCGATGAAGCTCAGCTGGGCTGGGACGAGGCCTGGGACATCACGAAGCGCACGCTCGCCTATACGAATCATACCCTGCTTCCCGAGGCACTGGAGAAATGGCCGCTCCGATGGTTCGAGATGCTGGTGCCGCGTCAACTGCAGATCATTCTGGAGATCGATCGCCGGCTGAGAGACGAGGTGATGGCGCGCTGGCCAGGAGACAATCACCGTGTCTCACGGATGAGCATTGTCGAACATGGCGACAGTCACCTCGTCCGGATGGCGCATCTCGCGATTGTCGGCTCCCATAGCACCAATGGCGTTGCCGCGATACACTCAAGGCTGTTGCGCGACGTGACGGTGAAGGATTTGGCGGAACTGTATCCGGACCGTTTCAACAACAAGACAAACGGCATCACGCCACGACGCTGGATGCTTCTATCGAATCCGGGGCTTGCCGATTGCATCACCGACGCCATCGGCGACCGCTGGATTACGAAAGCCGACGATCTTGAGAGGCTGAAGCCGCTTGCCGATGACGGCGCATTCGTCGACGCAGTCCGCGCTGCCAAGCGCCACGCGAAATTGCGTTTTGCGGATTGGCTGAAATCGCAAGCGGGCATCCAGGTTGATCCGGATACGATCTTCGACTGTCAGATCAAGCGCATACACGAATACAAGCGGCAACTGCTCAATGGGCTGAGGATTGTGGCGCTCTACAACCGGCTTCGCGAGAACCCGGATATCGCCATGCCGCCCCGCACTTTCTTCTTTGCCGGAAAAGCCGCGCCCGCCTATCACGTGGCAAAGCTCATCATCAAGTTTCTGAATAATCTTGCCGATACGATAGATGACGACCCCGCGGTGCGTAATCGTCTCAGGGTCGTATTCCTGCCGGAATACTGCGTCTCGGTGGCGGAACGCCTGGTTCCAGCGAGCGACGTATCGAACCAGATCTCTACCGCCGGATTTGAAGCCAGCGGCACCAGCAACATGAAATTCATGATGAACGGCGCTTTGACCCTCGGCACCCGCGACGGCGCAACCATCGAAATGGCCGAGGCAGCAGGCGAGGGGAACTTCTTTCTCTTCGGATTGACCGCGGAACAAGTCGCCGCGAGCCAGGGCTGGTATAATCCCTGGTGGCATTATGAGAACGAGCCGGAGACCCGCAGCGTTCTGGACCTGATCTTGTCGGGTCATTTCTCTCGTCACGAACCTGCGCTCGTCGACGGGATGCGCAATATACTTCTGGCCGGCGGTGACACCTACAGGCACTTGGCGGATCTCACCTCCTACATGGAGGCGGATCGTCGGCTACAATCACTCTACGCCAAGCCGGACGCCTGGACGAGGAAGACAGTCCTCAACATCGCAAGTTCAGGGAGGTTTTCCAGCGATCGCACGATTGCGGAATATGCAAACTCAATTTGGAACGCCGAGCCCTGCCCGGTTTCGTAGGGAGGCGGCCGACGGCCGGCAGAAAAAGCTACACGGCAAAGCGGCGCTCGTTTAGTTTTTTGTGGCACCAGCTTAGTATTATGCAATACTAAAACACGAGATTTGCATGTATGGGCGAGGCGTTGCCTGCTGGAAATCTGTCTAGAGGCAGAGCTACCACCGAATATTCCAAGACTGCATGCTTCATGCGCTACTGCGTAGCTTCTATTTCGTTGAGCTCGCATCTGGAATCTTTGAAAATCGTTCTCAATAACAGTCCGACATCATCAGGGAGACTTCGATGGCTTCGCTTGAGACGGCAGTTAGCAGGCAATCTGCAGCAGACGGTACCCGAACAGAAAAACCCCTATCGACCGACGAACTTCATCTGGTCGATGCCTATTGGAGAGCTTCCAACTATCTTTCGGTCGGTCAGATATACCTGCTCGACAATCCACTTCTGAGAAAACCTTTGAAACGCGGACACATAAAGCCGCGCCTGCTGGGGCACTGGGGAACATCTCCGGGCCTGAACATGCTCTATACGCATCTAAACCGGGTCATCAAGCGCGACGACCTCAACATGATTTACGTGATTGGCCCGGGCCACGGCGGACCGTCGCTTGTCGCCCACGCCTACCTGGAAGGAACCTATAGCGAGGTCTATCCGAATATCAGCCAAGATAAGGAAGGCATGAAGAGACTGTTCAAGCAGTTCAGCTTCCCAGGTGGGATACCGAGCCATGTCGCGCCGGAAACGCCCGGCAGCATTCACGAAGGTGGAGAGCTTGGATATGCCTTGAGCCACGCTTATGGCGCAGCCTTCGACAATCCGGACCTGATCGTTGCCTGCATTGTCGGCGACGGTGAGGCCGAGACAGGCCCGCTGGCGACCGGATGGCACGGCAATAAATTCGTCAATCCAGCCCGCGACGGCTGCGTTCTGCCGATCCTTCACCTCAACGGATACAAGATCGCCAATCCATGCTTCCTCGCCCGCATCCCGAAGGAGGAATTGCAGAAATTCTTCGAGGGCATGGGCTATAAGCCCTATTTCGTCGAGGGGCATGATCCTGACAAGGTTCACCAGCAGCTCGCCGGAACTCTCGACACTGTCATCGCCGAAATCCGGGCGATTTGGGACGATGCCCATACGAAGGGCAAGGTCAAGCGGCCCGCATGGCCGATGATCGTCTATAGAACCCCGAAGGGATGGACTTGCCCGAAGGAGATCGACGGGAAGAAATGCGAGGATTACTGGCGGTCGCATCAGGTCCCCATGGGCGAGATGGACAAGCCGGAGCACATTCGCATCCTCGAGCAATGGATGAAAAGCTACCGGCCCGAGGAGCTCTTCGAGGAGGATGGACGGTTCAAGCCCGAATTGGCTGCGTTGGCGCCCACAGGCCATCGCCGGATGAGCGACAATCCCAACTCCAATGGCGGCCTGCTGCTGCGTGATCTCAAGATGCCGGATTTCCGCGACTATGCCGTGGAGGTTCCCAGCCCCGGTGCGACGATGGTGGAATCGGCCCGCGTGATGGGAAAATTCCTGCGCGACGTGATGAAGGCAAACCTCGGAAGCAAGAACTTCCGCCTGTTCAGCCCTGACGAGAACAACTCCAACCGCTGGCAGGACGTGCTCGAAGTCACCGACCGCTGCTATATGGCCGAGATCTATCCGGAAGACGATCATCTTTCGCCCGATGGCCGCATCATGGAAGTTCTCAGCGAGCACCAATGCCAGGGATGGCTGGAAGGTTACCTTCTGACGGGTCGCCACGGCTTCTTCTCCTGCTACGAAGCCTTCATCCACATCATCGACTCGATGTTCAACCAGCATGCCAAATGGTTGAAAGTCTGCAACGAGATCCCGTGGCGACGGCCGATCGGCTCGTTGAACTATTTCCTGAGCTCCCACGTCTGGCGGCAGGATCACAACGGCTTCAGTCACCAGGATCCCGGCTTTATCGACCACGTCGTCAACAAAAAGGCCGACGTCGTCCGCGTCTACCTGCCGGCGGATGCCAATACGCTTCTGTCGGTGACGGACCACTGCCTGCGTAGCCGCAACTACGTCAATGTCGTCGTCGCAGGCAAGCAGCCCGCGCCGCAATGGCTGACCATGGAGGAGGCCGTCAAGCATTGCACCATGGGCCTTGGCATTTGGGAATGGGCGAGCAACGATAATGGCAGCGAGCCGGATGTGGTCATGGCATGCTGCGGCGATGTTCCGACTCTCGAAACACTTGCCGCGGTCCAACTGATCCGTGAACATCTGCCCGAGCTGAAGGTGCGCGTCATCAATGTTGTGAACCTGATGAAATTACAACCGAAGGAAGAGCACCCTCACGGACTGTCGGACCCTGATTTCGATGCACTGTTCACCAAAGATAAGCCGATCATCTTCGCTTTTCATGGCTATCCATGGCTGATCCACCGGCTCACCTACCGCAGGCACAACCACCACAATCTCCATGTGCGCGGCTACAAGGAAGAGGGCACGACAAGCACGCCCTTCGACATGGTGGTCATGAATGAGCTTGATCGGTTCCATCTGGTCGAGGACGTCATTGACCGGCTGCCGCAGCTCGGTGCTCGTGCCGCCTATTTCAAGCAGGCACTACATGCCAAGCTGATCGAGCATCGCGAGTATATCGAGCAATATGGCGATGACATGCCTGCAATCAGCGGATGGAAGTGGGGCTTGAAGGGCGGCGGGAACGTAACCCGCAAAACCTCGACGGAAGCTGACAACATGTAGAAAGACCACGAAAGCCAGATGCTGGTCCAGACATCGACGTCACGACTGCCGCCTTCCGCGTGGGTTACGAAAGCTCGTCGCAGTTCAGTCGCGAATATCGCCGCCACTTTGGAGAATCCCGGCGCGCGACGTAGCCCGCTTGCGCGCTTCGCCGGCTTGGCAGTGGTAGCTTGAGTCCAGCTCACCGAAATCGGCGCATTGAAGTTTAGTACAATACCAGAGGATGACCAACGAGAACGCATTCGAAAGGGCGCGCTTGCGCTATCGTTCTCCCTGACACCAAAAGCCGGTCCCCTCTGGGCCCCAGATCGTAACAACAGGGTCAGCGGTTCGACTCTCTTCAAGAGCAATAACAGCTCCGACGCCAGGCGCTGCCTGCCTTCTTAGGGCAGGTGCGGGTCGGCCTTTCTCCAAAGGCGAGCACGCACCACCACAAAGCGGCCGTCCGGCGTCTCAAGGAACGGCTCGCCCTACGTCAAGAGCCGCCTCCGTCCATCGCTGGGGCGACTTTTCGCAACCGAAAGAAATACCTCCGATCATCTCCGTCGACGACCATCATCCCGGCGACTTCGCTGTGGTCGACGCGCCTGAAAAAGTCGGTGATCGGCTGGCGGTCGTAGACCATCGCGGCGGTTTCCGCGCCGTCGATCATTCGAAGGGCGAGCATCGCCGTGGTGCCGCGGGCGCGGAAGATCTTCTGAAGGTACGAGAACCAATTCCGGGCGACGGAGGTCCGGCCGAAGGAGGCCAAGCGGATCACTGTCGTGATGGGGAAGAAGGACGGTTCGATCGGAACCAGCCGGCCCGGCCGCCACTGGAAGAGCAGGGCGTCTGCCTTCAAGTCGAGGTGGAACCGCTTGCCGAACCACTGAAGGTTCTCCAGCACGCCATCGAGCGGGTGATCCGCCGCGATCCCTTCGCCGCGCCAGAGGCCCACCATCTCTTCCGGGAGCACGGGATCGAGCGTCTGAAACCACTTGCGTCTCGCCTTCTGCAGATCTGAAATCATTCCGCACCTCCGGTCCGGTAATGAGGACAGATCACGAGAGTTCCGGAACGATCATAATGAAGAAGGCCGGAGTTCGCTCCACCCTTCTGGACGATGTCTGCAAGACGATCAGCCGATCTTCGACTTCAGCATGTCGAGATGGTCGAGGTGTTCCTTTATCTGACCGCGGGCGAGCTTGGTGCCGCTGAGGTGCTCACGGTTCTGTCCGATCGTCAGGTAGTCCTCCCGGATCGTCAGCAGCTTCTTGTGGCCGTCCAGCTGGGCGGTCACGTATGCCTTGTCGAAGTCCTTGCCGGGCGCTGCCTTCAGCTTGTCGAGCGACGACTTGCCTTCGGCGTCGAGCATGGCTCCCACCTCGGATTCGGTCGGCGGCTTCAAAGCGCCCTCGGCCTTGCCGTCTGTTTCCATCGATTCTGCTTCAACTGGTTTCTGCCAGGCGATGCGAAACGCGATGCAGGCGAAGCCCTTTCGATCCGCCAGATGATCGAGACCATGGTGAAGAGATACGGATTGGACAGAAGCCGCATTTTCATAGTCGGACTTTCTGCGGGTGGTGCGATGTCATCAGTGATGTTGGCCAGCTATCCTGATGTCTTTGCTGGCGGTGCCATCATCGCCGGATTGCCCTATGGCAGCGCGATGACCATGCCCGAAGCATTCGATCGCATGCGTGGCCATGGTGGGCCAAGCGAAAAAGACCTGCAGCAACTGGTACGCGATGCATCGCCTCACCAGGGAAATTGGCCGACGATTTCGGTTTGGCACGGTACTGCCGACAGCATCGTCAACATATCGAACATGGAGACGATTGTCCGCCAGTGGGCAGGACTTCACGGCGTCAAGACAACAGGCTACGTCAGCGAGCGTGAACAGGGATATCTGCGCAAAGTCTGGCATGGCGCGGACGGACGGGAGCTCATCGAATCCTACGCAATCGATGGCATGGGCCATGGCACGCCTTTGGCAACCAGCGGCTCGGACGGCTACGGCAAGCCCGGCCCCTATATGCTGGAAACGGGGATATCCTCCACTTTGCGGATTGCAACGTTTTGGGGCCTTGTAGACGCTGCGCGTCGTCGGGACGATACAGCAGACACGCGGACCGAAGATTACATCCACGCGGGCGAGATTCTCATGCCCGGAGCGCTCACCGATGACAGTGAGGCTGAAAATGAGGCGGATCGATCAAACCGTCGTCGGCATGCAATAGGGAACGCCCAACCCGCCGGTATCCAGAAAATCATCGAAGACGCGCTCCGCGCCGCGGGGCTGATGAAATAAGCTCAAAGTCCGTCGCATGCTTGAATGCGTTGCCCCCCAGTCCATGCATTGCGGTCCGCGACGACCATCACCGGCGGCCACATCACGGCTACGTTAGTCGCGATCGGCGTGACCGCTACGCTCACCATGAACACGTTCGCCGCGGCTACTACCACGGATATCGCGGTTATCACGAACACCGCCATGGCTACCGACGCCACAGCGGTGGGCTTTGGTACCCAGTAGCAGCTTTTGCGCTCGGCGCAGTTATCGGTGGGCGATTAACCACCGCTAGGCTGGCTATCTCACGAACAGCATATCTGCTGCCTTGGTTTTATAAGGCTCCCTCGCGGACGTTTTTCTTACCCAAAAGGAACCAGAATTGAACCGCCAAAACTTCTAGCGGCTCCGTAAAGGAGACCCCGGCATAGGGTTGGCTGTGGGCTGTTTGCCGGGTCTCCTAGGTGCCGTGTAGGGGTTCGCGGGTCCTTACAAATTGATGGGCGAATGTCGATCGAGCAATAGCAATGAACCGGCAAGGATAGCCTCCGGTAAATATCGACCGGATGTGTTCCCGTCCGAGACGTGCCGGCGTGAAGCTGCCCGCTAAATAAAAGGGCCGCATCACCCCAGCTGCGGCCCCGTCTCTTCAACAATGCGGCGACTGAATACTATAACTGCCGCGCTAGCACGCTAGCATAAGCAATAGCTAAATCTTACTACTTCTTTTGGGGTGATTTTACAATTGGAGCATTCTAATGCAGGTCGTTAACCGAGCAAACGAATTCACACGTTCTCTCGCCAGAGTCCTGACCCAGGAAGGCGGCTATTCCAACAACGCGAAGGACCGGGCGGCGCGACATTGAAGGGCGTCACGCAGCGCGTCTATGACGAGTATCAGCCAAGCTTTCCCTCCAGCCGGAGTCGGCCCTCGATACTTCCGCGTCGGCGAAGCCGATGCAGCCGCCGCCAAGCCTGGACACCGCGGTCTCAAAACTCAGGGGGTACGCGTGCTCGGCTGGAAAAACAGTGTCGCCACGAGCCTGCCGTTCAGTCGTCCTATCGAACGTCAGCCTTTCGCGATGCTGCGTCGACCATATGCGAAGCGCAAGAGAGACGAGTTGCAGGATGCCCTCGATCTGAAGGTGGCGGTCAATGCTCAAGCTGCTGCCTGAATGGCTCAAGATCGGCGCGGGAGCGGCGTTGGGCCCTCTCGTCGCGGTCTACCCTGCAATCCTCGTCGGGCGCTCTGAGGGACGCCAGCAGGCCGCGACCGTCGCGCTGGAAGCCGCGGTGAAGCGCTTGGCCGAAAAGGAAAGATCAATGGTCAAGTCTCTTCTCTTGATGCTGCCGCTCTGTGCAATGATTTCGGGCTGCCAGACAGCG